>JBJHDE010000346.1:0-6241 GCA_050486385.1 Planctomycetales bacterium
GGTTGGGGGCCTGTTGGGCGGCCTCGTCGGCCTGATCGTAGGTCACGCGATAGACCCGGCCACGGGTCTTGTCGCGGAGATCGGTCTCGTAGGCATTGCCCCGGCCGGTCTCGAAGCCATGCGGCGTGGGATTGTGCTGCACGATGTAGTTGTACCAATCGAGCACCCACACATGCCCGTCGGGGCCAATCTCGGCCACGATCGGAGCGGTCCATTCGTCGTCGCTGGCCAGCAGATTCATGGGACTGGTCGAGCGGAAATCGGCCCCGTCGCGCGACAACACGAAGGTGCCCACCAGGTGCCCGGTTGGCCCACAGACGAAGGCCGTGCGATTCCACCACTGCGGCGGATAGCTTCGCGCGGTGTACAGCGCGTGACCACAACCAGCGGTGTAGCCGCCATGATGATCCACCTGGCGGACTCGCTCGGTGATGGGCTCAAAGCGATGGGTGTCGGCAATGGTCCCCAGTTGTCGCGGCGCCCACCCCCGCACCCGCTCGTAATACCGATTGGCGATCGGCATGTAGACGCTGGGATTGCGATTCGCGGTGGAGCCGAACACCAGCCCCTCTTCACTGATGCCCAGCCCCCAGGTGTTGTTATTCGTCGAGCGAATGAACTCGACTTCTTCCACGGTCGGCGGATCGTTGCCATCCAGGCGGAAGCGAAAAAAGCCCTGCCGGAAGGACGGAAACTTGGTGTTGCCGACCTGGGGTTCCGAATGGTTGTAACCTTGCATGCCCCAGATCCAGTTATCCAGGCCGGGGCGGAAATTGCTGACACCGCCGTGGGTGTCGCCCATGCCCCAACCGCGGATGAGCACGGTGCGCTGGTCGGCCCGACCATCGCCGCTTGTATCCTTCAGGTACACCGTTTCAGCCCCGTCCTGAACGATGATGCCGTCACGATAAAACGTCATGGTAGTGGGAATGCTCAGGCGATCGGCGAAAATCCACGACTTGTCCAATTGGCCGTCGCCGTTGGAATCTTCCAGCACGCGGATGTGATCCCGCCCGCGTAAAGGCCGTTGCAGCTCGTTGGGATAGTCCACGGTTTCACAAATCCACAGCCGGCCCGCGGCGTCCCAGGCCATCCAGATGGGCTTGCCGCCCAGGGTCGGTTCGCTAGCCAGCAGGTCCAACGAAAAGCCCTCGGGCACGACCATCCGCCGGGCCGAGTCCTCGGGCGACAACGGCCGTTGCATCAGCGACAGCGGTTCGCCCTGCCCGGTGCCGACCACATAGTTCGGAATTTTCGCCCCGACATCGTCGTATTCGAGCTTCGGCAATTCGTCCGGTCGTTGGGCCATGGCCGGCGGATCGAATCGCTGGCGATCGATGAACGGCCCAGCCAGTCCGGGATCCCGGCCACTGGCCCAGCGAATGCCCCGTTCGATGAGGTTGTGAAAGCCGGGGTTCGACCAGGTCCGCTGATCGTGGCCCCAGGCCGTATAAAACACGCGGCCTTCGCCCTCGGTACGGACCCAGGTCCACGGTTCGCGTTGCTGGCCCTCGGCCTGCATCCCCTGCCGACGGTACTCCAGCACCGTGCGGTTCTTGGGATTGTGCTTGTGATGGACGTAGGTCTCGTCCCAACTGCGAAACCCGTGGAAGCCCCGCATCACCGGATGATCGGGCTCGGCAATCTCGGTTTGAAACACCTCGCCGCCGTGACGATGAAACTGGGCCCCCACCAGGTCGATATATTTCGGCGAGTTCAGAAAACAAAACGACGCCGAGTGCAAGGCCACCAGCCCGCCGCCGCCGGACACATACTCCAACAGGGCCTGCTCGGCCTCGGGCGTGATCTCGTTGATATTGGCATAGATGATCAACCCGTCGTACCGTCGCAACACGGCCGTCGACAGGCTGCCCACATCTTCGGTGTAGGTGATGTCGATGCCCCGCTTGGCCAGCACCGGCAGCAACTGTTCGGCCCGATCCGCCGGGCGGTGCGATCCACGATCGCCCAGGAACAGCAGCTTCAGGGGCTCGGGCTCATCCGCGAAGCCAACGCTCGCCGGGATTCCGACCCCCAGCAGCAGCAAGCCCAGCGTGGCCATCCCAACGCGCAAGGAACAAGTCATCATGGTGCCAGCACTCATCGAGAAATACGCCCTGAAAGTCATCAATGTCCTACGAAACGAAAACCTTAGCAAAAGAAACCGGGTAGCGTTGGCCAGCGGCTGACGCCACTGCGCAGCCCGACAGGACCCACCGCGGCAGGCGGCAGGCCCCATCGGCACTGTCTGGCGTCGCTCAACGCTCAACATTGGGGAGTACGCCTTGCGAGGATCGGTCGTCGGGCGAAATCTCCGAAGCTCTCGAGGGCTACCTCTGCCCACCGCGGAACTGCCAGCGCTGGCTGGGACTGTGGGCCTCGGTAAAGATCGCCCGGGCTTGCTCGACCCTGTCGGGGTGCATCGCGGCGATGTCGCGACTCTCGGCGGGATCGTCGGTCAGGTTGTACAGCTCGATCGGCGGGTTGGCCTGCTGGTTGAGGCCATACTGTACGGCCTTCCAGTTGCCGAGGCGTGCCGCCCGACGACCGCCGCGCTCGTGGAACTCCCAGTACAGGTAGTCGTGCGGGGCCTGCTCGTCGGCTTTGCCCAGCAGGGTGGGTACGAACGAGATGCCATCGGTGTCCGCGGGCGGGTCGATGCCGGCCAACTCGCAGAAGGTGGGCAATACGTCCCAATGGGCGCTGATGTGGTCGGTCGTGGTTCCCGGGGCGATTTTGCCGGGCCAACGGGCCAGCATTGGCATGCGGATGCCGCCTTCGTAAAGGTCCCGCTTGGTGCCGCGGAAGCCGCCGCCGCTGTTGAAGAAGTCGGGCTTGTGGCCGCCTTCGACATGGGGGCCGTTGTCGCTGGTCAGCACGACCAGAGTGCGATCGTCGATGCCCAGCTCTTCCAGCAAGGCCAGCAGACGGCCGACGTCGTCGTCCATCTTGGTCATCATGCCCGCGAAGGCCGCCACGGGATTGTGGACCGTGGTGCCGGCGTAGCGGCCGACGGTGTCTTCAAACTGCGGAAATTTCTTGCGAAACGGGGCGACGTAGTCCTCGGGCGCCTGCATCGCCGCGTGAGGAATGGTCACCGGCAAGAACAGAAAGAACGGCTCGTCCTTATGCCGACGCACAAAGGCCAGGGCCTGATCCATGATCGGGTCCGGAGCGTAGGTCTCGCCGTCGAGCGGCACCTTGTCGAGATTGCTCCACAGGTGCGTGGGATAATAGCGATGGGCCTGACGCTGGCAGTTGTAGCCAAAGAAGGTGTCAAAGCCCTGATGGACCGGGTCGCCCTCGGAGCCCGGGGCTCCCAGACCCCACTTGCCAAACGCCCCGGTTTTGTAGCCGGCCTTTTGGAGCAATTTGGGCAGGGTCACCGTGTCGGCCGGCAGAGGTGCCTGGCCTTCGGGCTGGACCTCGGTATTGCCGCGAATCAAGCAGTTGCCCGTATGACGCCCGGTCATCAACGCACACCGGGTCGGGGCACACACCGTCGAGCCCGAATAGTGCTGGGTGAACTTCAGCCCCTCGGTAGCCAGGCGGTCCATGTGCGGCGTCTGGAACTTCTCTTGGCCATAGCAACTCAGGTCGCCGTAGCCGGCGTCGTCCAGCAGGATGTACACCAGGTTGGGCGGCGCGGCCGAGACTCCGCCGGGCGTCGCCACAATCCCGACCACCAACACCACACTCAGCAGAAACCATCGAAACACGGGGCGATCTCCTTGCGATAGGAAACACGGAACCCACTCAGTTGGGCCGACAGTTCCCGAGTCTAACACAACCGCAAGCGCCAAGCGAACCGGTCGGCTCGCCGGTTTCGAGTTGTCCCCAAGCGTCGGCATTCTGGCCCAAGGCCGCGGGCTGACACCCTGGCCCAGGTCGCTGCCAGCCGCCCAAGCCAGCCGCCCGAGCCAGGGGGCCACACTCGCCGCCGGGCCCGCCGAGCGATAAGCTGCTCGGGTGTTGGCCCCCGCGGGGCGGCCGTTGGCAGGCTCAACCCTTGCACCAGGAGATTCTCATGCCGCTGCACGAACGGGATTCGATTCGGGATCAGCTCTCGGACGACGTCTACGCCACGAGCATGTTGGCCCACGGGGCCCCGAAGTATCTGTTTCCCAATCATGAGCGCGATCCGCGGCAGGTCTACGCCCTGGTCCACGACGAGTTGATGCTGGATGGCAATAGCCGCCAGAATCTGGCCACCTTCTGCCAGACCTGGAGCGAGCCCGAAGTCCACACGCTGATGAACGAGTGCATCGACAAGAACCTGGTCGACAAGGACGAGTACCCGCAGACCGCCGAGCTGGAAGCCCGCTGCGTCCACATGCTGGCCGACCTGTGGCACGCCCCCACGGTGGCCAATGCCGTGGGGTGTTCCACCACCGGCAGCAGCGAAGCGGCCATGCTGGGCGGCCTGGCCATGAAGCGCCGCTGGGAGCACCGTCAGCGCGCCGCCGGCCGCGGGACCGACAAGCCGAATCTCATCACCGGGCCCGTCCAGATTTGCTGGCACAAGTTCGCCCGCTACTGGGATATCGAACTCCGCGAGGTGCCCATGGAGGCTGGGCGTTTGATCCTGTCACCCGAGGAGGTCATCAAGCGGTGCGACGAGAACACCATTGGCGTGGTCTCGACCCTGGGAGTGACCTTCACCTGCGAGTATGAACCCATCGCCGCGATTGCCGCGGCCTTGGATGCCTTTGAGGCCGACCGCGGCATTTCGATTCCCTTGCATGTGGACGGTGCCAGCGGCGGCTTTCTGGCCCCGTTTTGTGCGCCCGATCTGGCCTGGGATTTCCGGCTCAAGCGGGTCCGGTCCATCAATGCCTCGGGCCACAAGTTTGGGTTGGCGCCGCTGGGAGTGGGCTGGATCGTGTGGCACGATGCCGAGGACTTGCCCGAGGAGATGGTGTTCTGGGTGAACTACCTGGGCGGGAACATGCGGGACATCGCCCTGAATTTCTCGCGGCCGGGCGGTCAGGTGGCCTGCCAGTACTACAATTTCTTGCGTCTGGGCCGCGAGGGCTACAAGAAAATTCACGACGCCTGTTACGAAACGGCCCACTACCTGGCTCGCCGGCTCGAGAAGCTGGGGCTGTTCAATATCGTATTTAACGGCGATGCCCATCGCGGGATTCCGGCGGTGTGCTGGACACTCCGCGAGGACGCCGACGTCACTTTCAACCTGTACGATGTGGCCGACCGCTTGCTGACCCGCGGCTGGCAGGTGCCGGCCTACTCGTTGCCGCCCGATCAAGAAAAGACCGTCTTGCAGCGGGTCCTGGTCCGCCACGGTGTGAGCCGGGACCTGATTGGCCAGTTGGCCGACGATATCGAGCGGGCGATCGACTTCCTCAAGCGGCACCCCCGGCCCACGCAAATGAGCGCCGAGGACGCCAGCGGCTTCCATCACTGAGAGGGCATCCGACAAGCCCCGATTCAGGAAACCATTTGTCGTGGAGGTTTTATCGGTGTGTTACTGCTCCCTGCGCAAGTTTTCAATCAGTGTAGGCATCAGACGGTTTGATCCGTGCTGTCAAAGCCCTCTGGGCAAACCGTTCTGAGTTGCGCGACCCATTCGGCATGGACTGTTGGAATCAGGAGGAACGAACCACGAAGAACGCGAAGAGCGCGAAGGTGGAGCACGATATCTTCGCGCTCTTGGCGTCTTCGCGGTTCAACATGTTTGCCGTCCTGAGTCGCCCGGTTCCTCTTGGGTTGTTCACCAACTCCACCAACTCCACCAACTCCACCAACTCCATCAACTCCATCAACTCCATCAACTCCATCAACTCCATCAACTCCATCAACTCCATCAGCCCTCGGGCGTTAGCCCGGGGTTCTTGCCAAACACCCACAGCTTGGCGACTCGTTAAGAACCGGACGATAACGCGTTCCGGCTAATGATTCATCGCCACCGGAATCTCACCAATTCCATCAGCCCTCGGGCGTTAGCCCGGGGTTCTTGTCGTAACCGTTCACGCCTCAGTGAGGAGGATTCTCAGCAACTCAAGCGTTCTCGTCCCTGCGCAAGTCTTCGAACAGTGTAGGCATCAGACGGTTTGCCCCGTGCTGTCAAAGCCCTCTGGACAAACCACTCTGAGTCATGCGACCCATTCGGCATGGACTGCCGGAATCAGGAGGAACGAACCACGAAGAACGCGAAGAGCGCGAAGGTGGAGCACGACATCTTCGCGCTCTTGGCGTCTTCGCGGTTTAACAGGTTTGCCGT
>JBJHDE010000347.1:0-6228 GCA_050486385.1 Planctomycetales bacterium
CATGACCTCGCGGGCCTGCTGGACGGCTTCGTCCAACTGGGTCACCTCGCGGGGACCAATCCGGCTGGCCAGCCGCACATTCCGCGGATCGCTGACCACAAAACCATTCGAGGTGCCATTTCCACCGCCCACCCGCAGCGACTCGCCGTTCAGCTCGCGGGGCTCCTCGATCCAGATGAACTCGTCGCACACGGTCTGAAAGGTGCGATTCGTCGCGTTGCGGTAAGCACTGCCGATGACCGTCTTGCCGTACTCGTGCAGCTTCTTGGCCAGCGCCGCAAACCCCCCGTCGCCCGAAACAATCACAAACACCTCGATCTGGCTGCGGGTGTAGGCCAGGTCGACGGCGTCAATCGCCAATTGGATGTCGGCGGCGTTCCGCTTTTGATCGCGCGAGAAGCCAAACACCTGAATCGGGTCGATGCCCAATTCGTTGATCTCACCCCGCAGCACCGCCAGCCGCGGATCGCTCCAATTGGCGTAGGCCCTTTGGACAGCCACCCGGTCCAGCAGTTCGGTCTCCTGGATCGCCTCGTAGATCCGCCGCAGCGAGAGGCTCTCGATCGCCTTGTGGGTAAAGTTGTAGCCTCGGATCAGATTCTCAAGATCGTAGAAAATGGCCGCATTAAAACTCATTGATTGCTCTCGCCGAAGGCTGGAACACTCCTGTCACGCAATCCGGTTGCCCACGCCACACACCGTGCCGAGGCGTTCTCGCTTGTCCAATGCGCTTGTGCCCAGCGATCCCTTGCCGTCGCTGGCGAACGAGCCCCCAACGTCGCCCCCCGGCGGCGGGTCCACAAGGGGCCCCTTTTCGATTGGTGCTCGCAATTCTCACCCAAAGCCCATCGAATCTTCACGGGCCCTCGGGTGAAGGCGGGGCTGGCCGCCGCTACACTCGGGGGCACTGACCGAGGGTTTCTCAACGCACGCATCTCATAGGGGATAACGCCGATGCGCGATTCCACCCGACATCTGGTCCGCGAGTTGCTGACCAATCGCCGTAATTTCATCCTGGGCGGGGCCTCGCTGGCCGTGCTGCCTTGGTTGGGCACCGTGGTCGAGGGGGCCATCAACCGGAATCCACGCTTCGAACGAGATCCCTTTTCCCTGGGCGTGGCCAGTGGCGACCCGGCCCCCGAAGGGATGGTGTTGTGGACTCGCCTGGCCCCCCATCCGCTGGAAGACCACGGGGGTCTGCCGCCCGAGACGATCGAAGTGCGTTGGGAACTGGCCCACGACGAGGGCTTTAACCAGATCGTGCAATCGGGCACCGCGCTGGCCACCCCGCAGTTGGCCCACGCGGTGCATGTTGAGGTCGACGGCCTCGAGGCCGATCGCTGGTACTGGTACCGCTTTCATGCGGGCGAGGCCACCAGCCCCGTTGGCCGGACCCGCACCACGCCGGCTCTCGATAGCCTGCCCGACCGTCTGCGGTTCGCTTTTGTCTCGTGTCAGAACTTTGAGCAAGGCCTGTACACCGGCTACGAGCACATGGTCAAGGACTCGCTCGACCTGATTGTGCATCTGGGCGATTACATCTATGAGTACGCCGGCCGGAACAATCGGGTCCGCAAGCATCATGGCCCCGAGTGCGAAACGCTGAATCAGTACCGCTCGCGGTATGCCCAGTATCGCTCGGACCAGGCGCTGCGCGATGCGCATGCCCTGTGTCCCTGGCTGGTGGTGTGGGACGATCACGAGTTCGACAACAACTACGCCAACGACATCTCGGAAGAGCCCAACATCGACCCCCGCGCGTTTCTGTTGCGGCGGGCCAACGCCTATCAGGCCTACTACGAGAATCTGCCCCTGCGGCGGACGGCCCTGCCCCAGGGCCCCGACATGCTGCTGTACCGCTCGATTCCCTACGGGCGACTGGCCGAGTTCCAGATGCTGGACACCCGCCAGTACCGCACGGATCAGCCCAATGGCGATGGTCGCAAGCCCCTGGTGGGCGACGTGTTCAACCCCAATGCCACGATGCTGGGCGATGAGCAAGAGCGTTGGTTGATGGGCCGCTTGCTGGAGTCGCAATCCACGTGGAACGTGCTGGCCCAGCAAGTCATGATGGGGCGTGCGGCCCGCGCGGTCCGCGAGGAGCCACTGTACAGCATGGACCAATGGGCCGGCTACGACGTACCTCGCAAGCGCCTGCTGAACTTCCTGGGCGAGCGACGCATTCCCAATCCCGTGGTCCTGACCGGCGATATTCATACCAACTGGGTCAATGATCTGAAGGTCGATTTCGACAACGCGAACGATCCCACCGTGGCCACCGAGTTTGTCGGCACATCGATGAGCAGCGGCGGCAACGGTACGGCCACACCCCGCGGCGCTGACGAGATGCTGGCCAACAACCCGTTCGTGAAGTTCTTCAATGCCGAGCGCGGCTACGTCCGCTGCGAGGTCACGCCCAAGGCGTGGCAGAGCGATTACCAAGTGGTCGAGTTTGTGGAACGCCCGGGGGCACCGTTGGTGACCCGTGCCTCGTTTGTGGTCGAAAACGGCAAGCCCGGCGCCGAGACCGCCTGAGCGGTTGGCCCCATGTCTGGCGCTCCGCGATGGGTCTCGTGAACCGATCGCGGAGCGTGGACTCCGCACCAAGGGGAAGTTGCCTTGGGGTGTGGATTGGGGGGTGGTCGCGTTGTCCGGACCTCGCCGAGTTCCGCCCTCGCGCTACAATCGGCCACAGGCCACGCCGCCAGCGACCACACCGCCAGGGATCCCTCGCGATGACGACTTTGCCCTCGGATCGCCCGGCTCCTCGGCTCCAGGCCCCCGGCCAGGGGCTGCCTTGGTGGGAAGCCTGGTTGGCCCGATATGTCGTGTTCCCCTGGTCATGTCGCCGGCTGGACTGGGCGGCCGCGGCCCGGCTGTTTCAAACCGAAGGCCAACAGGTGTTGCGGCTTTGGGACGAAGCCGACCACGATCGCCTGCGGCAGCGGGTGCTCATTGCTCGCTTCCCGGGCATCGAGGACTCGTCGCGGAACTGGTCGATCGCCGAAACCGTGGAACACCTGAACATCGTCGGCGACAGCATTCTGCAAACCCTCGACTTGCTGGAGCGTGGCCAGACCCCGGACGAAATCGTCCGCATCGAAGACGTCAAACCCCAGGGACGCGCTTCGGCCGAGGACGTTCGCCAACGGTTCGTCGTCCTGTTGGATCGGGTGGCGGCTTTCGAAGCCCAGGCGACTCCCACCCCACGGGGAGCCGGCTCCCGCTATCCGCATCCCTGGTTCGGGCCCCTGGGCCGTTTCGAATGGCACTGCCTGCTCGGCCTGCACCAGCGGATTCATCGCCGGCAGATCGAGCGGATCGTGCAGGGCTTGACTGATCCCACCAATTCGTGAACCTGTTGCCAGTGGCACAGTCCGTTGGTTTTCGCTGGCTGCTCAAGCCCAACGCGAAGGCCAACCGATGATGCCAGACGGTTCTTACTCAACCGCACGGCGACCCTCGCGGGGGCTCGTGGGTGCCGGTGGGGTCACGTTTCCCGCCTAGAATGAAGAGTTCGGATGACCGATCCCCAGCCGGCCCAATCCGCCGTGGTGGTGACGCCGCCACCCAATGCCAAGCGGTGGTGGAATCCCAAGTTCTGGATGGGAATGAACTTCTCGGCCTGGATGCGGTTGCTGATCCGCAATCGCTGCCAGGTGAATCCGGGCAACTGGTACGTGGCGGCCATCGACACCGTCGTTACGCCCGGCCACAGCCTGTTGGGCGGCCTGCAGCAATTGATCTACGGCCGCGGTGTCGCCCGCACCGCCATCAGCGAACCGCCGCTGTTTATCATTGGCCACTGGCGAAGCGGCACCACGCTGCTGCACGAACTGCTGATCCGCGACCAGCAGTTCGCCTATTCCGACACGCTGCACTGCCTGGTTCCCAACCACTTTCTGCTCAGCGAGCGGATCCTCAGACGCTGGTTCCGTTGGGTCGTGCCCAGCGAGCGGGCGATGGACAACATGCGGCTGAGTTGGGAGAACCCCCAGGAGGAAGAATTCGCCCTGGCCAACCTGGGCCTGCCCAGCCCGTATCTGACCATCGCGTTTCCGAACCATGGTCCGGTCGATCAGCAGTATCTGACCCTCCGCGACCTGGAACCCCGACAGTTGGAACGCTGGAAGGCCGGCTACCTGCACTTTTTGAAATGCCTGACTTATCGCAATCCCAAGCGGCTGGTGCTCAAGAGCCCGACCAACACCGCCCGGGTGCGGGTGTTGGCCGAGATGTTTCCTGGTGCGAAGTTCGTCCACATTAAACGCAACCCCTACACGGTGTTTGCGTCCACGGTGCATCTGTGGAAAAGCCTGTACAAGGTGCAAGGCTTACAGAACCCGACATTCGACGGCCTGGAAGAACACGTCTTTGAAACCTACATGGCGATGTACCGCGCCCTGGAAGACGACCTGCCTGGCCTGGCCGACAATCAATACTACGAATTGGCCTACGAGGAACTGACGGCCACTCCCTTGGGCGAGCTGCGGGCGATCTACGATCGCTTGGGCCTGGAAGGCTACACCGCCAGCGAGCCGGCCTTCCACGAGTACCTGGCGGGCGTGAAAGACTATAAGACGAATCGCTATCAAATGAGCGATGCCATTCGCTCGGCCATTGCCACCCGCTGGGCCGAGCCCATCGCCCGCTACGGCTACGCCGACACCCCGGATCATCAAGAAGCCCAGGCGCTGGTGGCCGCGCAATCGGCGGGGTGAAGGTGCGCGGCGCGTTGATTGCGGCCGGTGGCGGGTTTACGCCGAGGTGCCCGCCGCCACATCTTCACGTTCGGCCTGGCTGGCGTCCTTGAGCCAGAACGACCCGCACTTGGGATCGCGGAGCGTCGGCACCATGGCCCAGAAGGCCGACCAGTAGGTGGCGTAAATCGGTTCGGGCGTGGATTCCAGCTTGTAGGCCCGATCGGTCGCCGGCGGCAGGTCGTAATAGGCCAGCTTGCCAAAGCGGTGGTGGGTTCCGTGGTAGCATACATTCAACATGCTGGCGGCAATCAGTCGGCCCAGCGGCGTGGGATCGACCACCGTCCGCGAAAGAGTCAGCGGTGTGCGTCCCACCAGGCCCATGTGTTCGGTGAACTTCCGCAGCGTTTGAAACAACGCCGCACCCATCGCCGGAATCAGATAGCCCACCAGAAACTGAGGCCACCAGCCATTCAGGTGAACCACCGTCAGCACCACGGCCCACATGGCCACCAACAGAATGTATTCGCCCACGATCCGCAGCGCGACCGACCGCTTCATTTTGCGATCGACCAGCACTCCGCGGAAGAACACTAGTGGGGTCCAGAAGAACGCCAGGCTGATCTCCATAAAGGCGCAAAACCGCCGGAAGGTCAGCGAGTACTGGGGATCGTTGTAGGGCCAAAGCTCGATGTCGGTGGGCGTCGACAGGTTGGCATGGTGGTACAGGTGAACCTGCCGGTACACGCTGAGTGGTACCCCGACTGTGGCCCCAATCATGAAGCCGCGGAACTCGTTGAACACGCGGCTCTTGGCCAGCGTGTAATGGACCGCCTCGTGGAAGGCCAGCAAAACCGCATGGCCGAAGTGGGCCATCGGCAACCAGCACAGCACCGTGATCGGCCACCAGCCCACATTCCACGCGGCGATGGCCACCCCCATGAGCAGCCAAAACAGCGTGACGTTGAGCATCGGCGGATAGGCCAACGGCGCCGGCTCGGGGGCGGCGGATGATTCCGGGGCGGGTGCGTGCGTTTCGGCCGACATGGGAAGGCTGCCCTAAGCGTGACTTCTTTCCCCCAGATTACCACACGATCCGACCAGCGGGCAGGGCAGTTGGCCCGAGTCCTCGGCCGAGCGCGATGTCGCAATCCTTTCGTGGGACCCGACTTTTCGCTCTATTGTTTGGCGCGAGTCGACGCCAAACAACCCGTCGCCGCGGTCGGATTTGCTCCTGGGCGTGTCTCTTTGTATCGGATCGAACCGTTATGCCGGATGACCTTTACGAAAATCCCCTCATCACCCGCTACGCCTCGCGGGCGATGGCCGAGCTTTGGGGGGGGCAGCGGAAGTTCAGCACCTGGCGGCGACTCTGGTTGTGGTTGGCCGAAGCCGAGGCCGAGCTTGGACTTCCGATCACCGCTCAGCAACTCGACGAACTGCGAGCTGGCCTGGATTCTATCGATTTCGCCGCGGCAGCCGCCTACGAGCGCCGCTTCCGCCACGACGTCATGGCCCATGTGCATAC
>JBJHDE010000348.1:0-479 GCA_050486385.1 Planctomycetales bacterium
ACCACACGCACCAACAGCACCTTTCGCCCGTAGGCCCAGGTGCGGATCTCGCGCCAGAGAATCGTCCAGTTCCAAACTGCGCGGGAGGGTCGGGTGGCGGTGGGCTGGGGCGTCTCTTGGTCGGTTGCTTCGGCGGTGCCGTGGGGATCGAGCAGGCTCTCGCGATTGTCGCCGCCGGGCCGGGGCTGATCGACCGCCCAGCGGCGAAGGCCAGCGATGGTCACCAGAATCATCAATCCGCTGGCCACCAGGCTGGCCAAGAGAAACGGGCCGACGGGAGGCTCGAACACCGCCAACACGCCGGGTGAAAGCTCGGTGCGGTAAGCGGCCACGGCCAGCAAGACCGCTTGCCACGGGCTGAGCCACTGGGCCAAGTCAGCAGTGGAGACCGTGCCCCAGGCGGGACCGAACAACCCGGTGGCCAGGGCCTCGCCCAACCCAATCCAGGCAAACACCGCCAGCAGTGTCAGGGCCATGGC
>JBJHDE010000348.1:489-6224 GCA_050486385.1 Planctomycetales bacterium
TTTCGCGCCAGAAGCCCAGCAGCACCCCCAACGAGGCCGAGACCCAGGCCGTGGCCA
The DNA here is from genome assembly GCA_050486385.1 of Planctomycetales bacterium. Taxonomy (GTDB): domain Bacteria; phylum Planctomycetota; class Planctomycetia; order Pirellulales; family Pb10988; genus JBJHDE01. The sequence goes on from JBJHDE010000348.1 coordinate 547, forward strand.
GCGTGAGCACGAAGACCTGCCCCACTTGCCAGGCGGCCACGCCACCCAAAAGCATGAGGGCCAAAAACACCGGCACCGCCGCCAACAGCAGCACCAGCCCCGGCAGCAGGCTGCCCAGCAACTTGCCCAGCACCAACTCGCTGGTCCGCACCCGGGTCAGCAGCAGCAGCACCAGGGTGCCGCGGTCTTTCTCCAGGGCCACCGCCCCCACGCCCCACAAGGCGGGAAACAGTAGCGCCAGCACAATCTGACCCAGGGCCAGAAACTGAAAGATCAACGTGCCGAAGCGGCTCAGATCGCCCAACTCGGTGACCAACTGCGTCCCAGCCGTGAGCTGGAACGCCGTGATCATCAATAGCAACAACCCCGCCGGGTATAGCGACCGGGCGACGTAGAAGCGGATCCGCTGCGGAGCCACGCGGACTTCACGGGCAAAGACGGGACCGAGCAACGGAATGGGTCGTCAAGCGGGGCACGGATGGGGCCAGGCAATCGGGCCAGGCCCCCAGCACCGGGAGCCGGCTCGATGGCGTTAGTATGGCTCATCCCCAGCCTCGGTAAAGAGGCAGGCTCCCCTGATTCACGCGACTCTCATACTCCGCTCAGGCGGCGCGACTCACCGGGTGTTCCCGACGGGCCTGGGCGGTGACCGTCCGGATGTGGTCTGGCGAACTGGGACCGCGATGCAGCCCCTCGCGATGATCGCCCTCGGGTTGCGGCGGTGGCGGCACCGTCTCTGAACCCTCGCGGATGGGCCAGACCGCGTCGAGGCTGCCCCACAACCGACCCAGCAGCGTGGCCGCCGGTCGCGGTCCCGCCAGGCTGGTCCACAACAAGCTGAACGGGTGCAGAACCAGCCGGCACACGCCCGGCGACTTCCGCCACTGGTGCCAGAAGAACCGCTCGCGGCCACGGCCGCCCGACACGGCTTCGCCCCACGAGGGTTGCGGGGCGGCCGTCAGGGTGACCTGCGAGCGTGGTTCGAACACGGCTTGCCAACCCGCCTGCTTGAGCCGCACGGCCAGGGCCGCATCGGCCGCCTTGAGCCCGAAACGCGGGTCAAACGCCCGCGGCTTGGGCAGGGCCTCGCGACGGTAAAAGCCCGCCGGCAAAATGCAGCCCAGCGGCGTGCCGGGGCGTTGCCAGCGATCGGCCAGACGGGCCTGAGCGCCCCGCCAGACGGGTTCGCCGCTGCCGCTGATCTCCAGACCCGCCGCCAGAAGCGTTTCGCTCCGGGTGCCGTCCAGGATCAAGGGAGCCACGCAACCCAGGGTGGGCGACTCCTCGAAGCGTTCGAGTGCCGCATCCGTCCAGCCCGGCGAGACCTCCATCCCCGCGGCCAGCACGTGCAGCAGGTCGCCCTGGCTGTGCCGTACCGCTTGGTTGAGGGCCTCCAGCGGACAGGTCCGCCGGGGCAATGGCAGAAAGCGGACCAGACCTTCGGCGGCCAAGTCGTAAGGGTCAGCGTAACCGAACATGTCCGCAACGAGCACTTCGCATTCCTCGGGCCGGTGCTCCAGCACCGAGACGAGTGTTCGCTCCAGCAGTTCGGCCGGTCCCCGACTGGGGACAAGAATCGAGAGCCTCGGCACAGGTTCATTCCTGCGAGCGGGTCGATCAAAGGGCCGGCAGACTCCGGGTTAGTCCGCCTTATCGGCGTCATCACCGGGAGATTTCCACTCGAAAACCGCCGTGAGGCCGTTTCCCGCCGCTTTCGCCCTTCAATGCGATAAACTGGGATGTCTGGCAAATCTGGGGCTCCCGCCTCCGGCCCTCAGGGCCCGAAGGCGGCCACGCCCTCTGGATCCGCCACCAGCTTAGCATCGGCCGAACCCATAAGAAAAGACTTATGTTTTCGGAAATTCTCCTAGTCGGCGCGGGCCACCCGACGGGCTATCATCACTGAATGAGTGAGATATCCGGCTTTCCCCTATTCCGCGAGGAGCCATCGACCATGAGCGATTCCCACGTCACTCCGAGTCGGCCGTCCCGCCGCAGCGTCCTGCAAGCCGGCTCGGCCGCAGCCCTGGTCACCTCGTTGGGGGCCCTGACCGCGCCTCGGGCCGTGCATGCCTCGGTCAGCGAAGAGATCCGCATCGGTCTGGTGGGATGCGGGGGGCGTGGCACCGGGGCCGCCGCCAACGCCTTGACCGCCGAAAGCGGGGCGGTGCTGGTCGCCGTGGGCGATGCCTTTGAGGATCGGGCCAGCAAAAGCCTGATCAATCTCAAGAAGAATGCCGCCTTGGCCGACCGAGTCCGCGTGACGCCCGAGACCACGTTTGTGGGCTTCGACGCCTACAAGCAAGTGATTGCCAGTGGCGTGGATGTGGTGCTGTTGGCGACGCCGCCGCACTTCCGCCCGGCGCATTTGGAGGCCTGCGTGGCCGCCGGGGTGCATGCCTTTGTCGAGAAGCCGGTCGCCGTCGATGGCCCCGGCGTGCGGCGGGTGCTTGAGGCCTGTCGGCAGGCCGAGGAAAAGGGGCTGACGGTCGTCTCGGGCTTGTGCTACCGCTACCACTTGCCCATGCGCGAGACCGTTCGCCGCATTCACGACGGGGCGATTGGTCGCGTGGTGGCCATCGAGAGCATCTACAACGCCGGCGGCCTGTGGCACGTGCCGCGTGCCGAGGGCATGTCCGATATGGAGTGGCAGCTCCGCAACTGGCTGTATTTCACCTGGCTCAGCGGTGACCACAACGTCGAGCAGCACATTCACAGCCTGGACAAGGCCGCCTGGGTGCTGGACGGTTACCCCAAGGTCTGCTACGGCACCGGCGGGCGTCAGCAGCGGACCGGCCCCGAATTCGGCCACATCTACGATCACCACGCCGTGGTCTACGAGTACGAAGGCGGCACCCGGGTGTTCAGCCACTGCCGGCAGATGGTGGGCACCACCGGCAACACGGCCGATCACGTGTTGGGCACCCAGGGCGCTGGCGACCTGATGCGGCAGATTATCCGCTCGGACGGCCAAGACGCCTGGCGGTACCGCGGCCCCGGCGGCGACATGTACGTGCAGGAGCACCGCGAGCTGTTTGCCGCCCTCCGCGAGAGCAAGCCCATTAACAATGGCGAGTTCATGAGCCACAGCACGCTGATGGCCATCATGGGTCGGCTGGCCACCTACACCGGCAAGACCGTCACCTGGGAGCAGGCCCTCAACAGTCAAGAAGACCTCTCGCCGCCGGCCTACGATTGGGATGTTGAATTGCCCATGCCGCCGGTTGCCGTCCCCGGCCGCACCCCTCTGGTCTGACGCCCACGCGGTCGTTTATTCAAACGCTGAACAACACCCCACGAGCCGTCACTCCCTTGCGAGTCGACGGCTCGTGGCGTTTCCGGATGCGTGCCGACCGGGCCGTATGGTCGCCAGCTCGGGCCGCTGAGTCGGGCTCGGCTAACCTAAAAATTAAGCCAATAACCCAGCCAGACCTGCTCGGACACGGTCCAGCCGCTCTGCTTCAGCAAGGAGATTTCATCAGGATGGAACATGCCCGGGTCCACTATCACAATTGGCGCATATAGCCAGTAGCTATCGTCCGGCCGATGAGGTTCGGGGAGGCCAAACTGCTGGGCCCGCTCGCCCATCGCTATTAATTGTGCCAGACTCTGGGACGACACCTGTGTCCCATGAAGATATAGCACCACCACGCGGTGACTGTATAAATGCGCCAGCCCAGCGTCAGAGAATCGTGTATTCCACAGCCCTAACTCAACGAGTCGTGGGAGGGCCGCGAGGTACCGGCCGTCGTCATCTGCAAGGACCACCGCCTCAAGGAACAAAGACCGTACTGTCTTGGGGACGGCCGCCAGCACCTCACCTGGCAACTCCCCTTGGATCCAGAGAACCTCCAGATTGGGAAAGCGGGGCAGGACCTCCGCCAAATCGCCCGACCAATTGGGCGCCCTCAAAGAGAGGTCTTTCACACTCGGCAGGATCGGCAGGTTCCGCAGGTGTTCGGCCGTTAGCTCGCGGCCACTGAGAGCAAGCTCCGTGAGGTTTGTCAGCCGTCCCAACGCCCGACCGTCGCCATTTGTAATGGGTTGGCCCTCCAAAGTGACCTGTTCCAGATGCTCGAGCGTCCCCAGGGCGGCCAAGAGATCACCTCGGCTTCTGCCGCCGACAACACTGACAGTCCGAATCGATGGCAGGCTACCAATCAGCGGAGCCCAGCGATCAAGGTCTGGCGTGTCCCAAAAAGACACCGACTCAATCTCGCCGAAGCGAAGCACGGCAGCTTCGAGCTCCGGGGTGAAGGCAGGTTCTCCGAACTCAAGGCTATAAGCCTTTCGGTGCCCCATCCATTGTGGAGCCCAGGACAAACTCCACACCTCGTCATGGCTGGCAATGAACTCCTCCGCCCGAACCACCGCCAAGTAGTCCCGCAAGGCGACACCGGCCCAAGCCAGCACCAGGGTGGCGGCCAGCAGCCAGGCGAACGTCCGCTTCAGGCTGAATTGGGGACGCGGACGACAGAGGATCATGCGGGCGGTTGTCTCGGCTGCCAGGATGCCAAGCCCGCCGGCCAGCAGTCCCCAGGCGACGGCCGGAAGAGGCGTGACCAGTGTGACGGCCAGGCCGGTGCAAGCGGCGACCACGCTCAATCGCCACAGCCAGCGGGCCACGCAACTCAAAGGCCGCCGCCAGACGAACCACGCCAGCAGGCCCAATACGATGGCCAGGCCACCGGCAATCAGCACCGTCCACGCCGCCACCGCCAGGGTCCAGGCCTCGGCTTGAAATTGGCCGTCGCTCCGGTCCTTGGCCAAGAGGATATCTCGAAGAACCGACCAGTAGAATATGTAAGAGAAATCGATGGGGAGCAGATCTCCCGAGATCAGTTTGTTCACGGTTGTCCTGATGTTTGTAATTTTCGGAGGTCATGGTTTAACCATTTTGCCAGCCGCAATGACCGTCCTCGCACAGGATGACCACGCACTGACAGACAAGCCACCGGTTCCCCAACCTTTTCAAGCAAGCAGCCGTTCGGCTGATCCCCGCCGGATCGCTCGCAGGATTGATGACGGTCAACACCCCACGATACACAATTCGTCGCGAGAATCGATCACCGCTCGCGCCGACCATCGACCCAAGATCCATCGACTGACAATCAATCGGCCTCCGACTCGTCGCGTGGCAGGGGCGTGCGGGCCTGTTCGGAAATGAAGTAGCCCTTTTCAAAGAAACGCAACGTGGCCTCGTGGACCCGTCGCTCACCCAGCAACCAAGCGTGCAGCGACCGCACGACCAGAAAGTCGCGGGCGCCGCCTAAGCGGGTTTCGTCCACACCGACCAGCAAATCGTCGTCGCCTTCAATCAGCGGGTTGAGCCCGTTCTCGTTGCCGCGACCACCAGCGATGATCCCAAACGGCACCTCGGGCACCGCCAGCCGCGATTCCAGCTCCTCGCGGTCGAGGGCAATCTCGCGGGCGGCGGCCCCCACAATGACCTCGGATACGGGATTGTCGGTCAGCAGCCGGGCCATCGCCGCGCCCTGGTTGGGCGGTCCCAGCATGACAATCCGCTTGATCCGCGGGTCAGGCTGCTGGTCTTCGTCCGGATAGGTCGCTTGACGGTCAGTGACGCTGTCGTAGCGGTCGGGGCCCTGATCATCGTCGCAAGCCGTGTCCGAGCCCTCATCGCCGGCAGCGGATCGTTGTACGAAGGCGCGCTGTTT
>JBJHDE010000349.1:0-6222 GCA_050486385.1 Planctomycetales bacterium
ACCCGTGCGAACATCACCACGCGGCCTAGGGACGTGACAAGTCACCCCGGCCGCGTGGTGTGGTCGCGGCAAGCTCACGGCTTGCTGACATCAAACGCAAACAGCAGGTCCTGGTCGCGGAGAAACTGGCGGCCCTGGGCGAGGACCGGTTGAGTCCAGAGCTGGCCCATCCCCCGGGGCAGGTCGGTTGTCTCGGGGATGCGGAATCGCCCTTGCTCCTTCCAGCCGTCGCGGGTGGCCTCGATCAGCACGCAGTCGCCGTCGCGCTCGCCGTAGCAATAGAAGCGGCCGTCGGCGTAACTGATGGCGCCTTTGTCCAGGGCGTTGCGTTCGGACCACACGGCCTCGCCGTTTTTGAGGTCTTGGCAGATCCAGCCGCGGCCATCGGAGTAACCGAAAATCGCATTGTCATGCAGGATCACACCACCGTGGTGGTTCTTCATGACTTTGTTGAAGTATTGCTCGGCGTAGCCCAGACCATTGCCTTCGGCCTGCACCGAAATCAAGGCGCTGCCGGTGCCGTAACCCGATGTGCTGTAGACCAGGTCGCCATCGACCACCGGCGTGGGGATCACGGCAATGTTGTTGGCGGTCTTGGTGTAGCGGAACAGCAACTGGCCGCTTTCGGTATCCAGGCCCACCAGGCCGCCGCCAGTCATGGTGACGTAGGTGCTGCGACCGCCAAGCTCGGCCTTGATGAAACTGGCGTAGGCCGCCTCGTCGTTAATCTGGTCGGCCTGCGTCTTCCACAACACTTCGCCATTGTGCTTGTTGAGCAGCACCGCCGTGGTGCCGGCCCCGGGTTTGACGGCCAACGAGTCGCCGTCGATCAAGACGCTCTCGGAGTAGCCCCACCGCGGGATTTCGCCGCCAAAGTCCTTGACCAGATTCTTCTGCCACAGGATCTCGCCGCTGGCCAAGTCCAGGGCGGCCAACACGCCGCGGCCGGCCAGGGCGTACAAGCGATCGCCGTCGATCGTGGGGCTACTCCGCGGGCCGCCGCCCCAGGCATTCTCGTAGACGCCGTCCAGCGGCGTGGTCCACACAACCTCGCCGGTATCCAGGGCCAGCCGCAGGACCGATTCCTGCTCGTCGACGACGCCCATCGTCACGATCGCATCGCCCACGACGCTGGGGGACGAGTAGCCTCGCCCGACCTCGCGGCTGGTCCACACCAAGCGGGGGCCACCTTCGGGCCAGGTGGCCAAAAGGCCCTGGCTAGCGCCTTTGCCATCGCGATGAGGCCCCCGCCACTGGGGCCAGTCGTTCGGGTCGGCCGCTCCGGCCGGAAGCGTCAACAGGCTGGCCGCCAGGGCCACCAAACAGAAAGAAAGTCGGTTCATCGTGTCAGACACTGAGGGATTTCTGCCAAACTTGCGGCGGACCCTGAACCTGCTGTCAGGGCCCGCCCGCAAACTCGCCTCAGTATGGGACCGAGCATCCCTCGGAGCAACCGGTCGGTGCTCCCTCGGGTTGGATCACCGGGACTTGAGACCGGGCACCCATCCGCGTACCGCTTCGATGCTGGTCACGTCGCGGGTCAGTAGGTGGTCCTCGCCAGCGAAGAAGGTGTTGAAGTCGAGCACTTCCAGGTTGTAGGTCGGCTCGGCCTCGCGGTCTTCGATGGCCACAAGCTGTTGGCTGCCGGTGATCGTATGCAACCGCATGCCGACTTCCAGGTCGCGGGCCCGCTTCCATCCCTGGCCGCTGACCCAGAACACATGGCCCGGCGTGCAGCCCAGGCTGTGCTGCTCAAGTTGCAAGGTCACCAGCGGCTTGGGATCGCGAATGGTTGCGCGGACCACCGGCTTGTAGGCCAGTTCGCCGGTTGTCGGATCCTGGGCCAACACCCAATCACCCACGGCGACCTCTTCAATGGGCATGGGGCCGGTCTCGGTCCACACCGGGGTGCCCGCCACAAAGCATTCAAACGTGCGGCTGGGTTGGCTGGGCGGTGGCGCCGGGAGCGAGAATTGAATCGAACCCATATCGCCGGATCCCGACTTCGACTGCGAGCCCCCGCGGCTGCTGGCGGCCTCGTCCAACTGGTTGAGTCGCTCTTCCTCGGCCCGGCGAATCATCTCGGCCACTTCCTCGGGCAACAGGGCGAACTCGCTGCCGTTGACCACCTCGGTCAATTCGCGGCGGCGAACGGCGGGCGACTCGATGACCTCGTCGTTCTGTTCGCGATACCACGCGAACCAAGCCTCGGGCGTGGCATTGGCGATGTTGGCCAGGGGGTGGTCGGACTCGGGGCGGGTCGCCCAGATCAGGGCCCGATAGATTTGCTGATTGGTTTGCTCAAGTTGGGCGTTGGCTTCGTCGTGATCGAGCTGCCGCCAATGCACCGCCCGGCGGATGACTCGCGGGTCTTGGGCACCCAGTTTGTTGCCATGGACTCGGGTGACCAACTGCGTGACCTCGTGGGCGTCGAACAGGTCGCGACGGGTCGTCTGCCACAGCAGGGGCACGCCACTGGTTGTGGTCGTGAGGTTGAACTCCAACTCAGCCGGCGGGGTGATCTTTCGCAAGAGGAGCGGCACATAGGCTTCGATGGGCAACTCGGCCAAGGCCAAAGCCGCATCGTGGCGGACACGGTGCCACGGCGAATGGGCCGCCAGATCGGCCAGGGCCTCGATCACCTGGGCATCGTCGATGCCCCGCCACGCTCGCACCACGGCTTGGCCAATGCGTTGGTCGGCGTCGCCTAGCAGGGACTCGTTGGATCGGAGAAGGAGTTGTTGAATGGCGGGAACGGCCTCGGGCGTGGCCAACGTGTTGAGCGTTTCCGTCGCGGCCTTCCAAGCCGGTGTGTCAGGTCTGGCTTCGAGCATCTGTTTGCGCAGGGCCACCACGCGGCGTTCGTACATCCGCATCGACCGTCGCAGGGCCTGTTCGGCGGCCTGCTGTTGGTTCCACTCTTCCGATGAGACCCACAGGCCGTCCAGCTCGCGCTGTCCCAGGCGTCGGCGAAGTCCGGCGTTGTCGGGCTCGTGCGCCAGAGCGGCCATCAGATGCACGCGCTCCAGATCGCGGAGTCCGGCGTGCCGGCTCCAATTGGCCAGGTTGCGATGCCCCGAATAGCCATCGCGGGCGGCCTCGCGGCGTTCGCGGTACTCGGTCAGCAATCGCTCTCGATCGGGGGCTGGCGAAGCGTTCCAGGGGACCCAAGCGTCCTGATGCCGCACAAAGCCGGCTTGCCACCGCGCGAGGTGGTGATCGGGGTGTTGGCCCAACACCTCGGATAGCGCCGCGCGACGGCAGGCTTCGCCCTGTTGCTCGGCCGTGATCAGGGCCTGCCGCACGACCTGATCGGGGTCGGGGGCGGCTGCCTGGACGGTGGCTGCCAGCATGAGCATGGCACCCAACCCGAGTGTTGGAAATCGCTGAGGCATATTCATCGCGAGGCTCTCCCCATCGAGCAAGTTCGACCACAACCCTAGGTGATTGTGGCACGGTGTTGATGTTCCCGCCCGAGCGATCGTGTTGGCCGAAAGGATTGGAATTTCTGGAAAATCCCGCATCGGCCGACGAACCCGCTTGTTCGTACACAGGGCGCGACGCAACGCAAGCGGGGTTGGCCCAGACGTTTACGTCGTGGCCAACCCCGCGATACTTTTCGGGTGATCCTCTCCGGTCCCGTGCGACCAGCGTTAGTCGGTCGGAAAGCTCAAATCGGTGCCGGGCAGGGGTGCGGCGGGCACACGCGGCGTGTGGGGCGAGACGGTTCGCGTGGCCGACAACACGCTGCCAGGTTGCCGACTCACGCCCGGGGCCAGCGCGTCGATGGCTTCGATGCTGGTCACGTCACGGGTCAGCAACTTGTCGGCCCCGGCAAAGTAGGTGTGGAAGTCCAGCACTTCCAGGTTGTAAGTCGCCTCGGCCGACCCCTGGTGAATGGCCACAATCTCGCTGGAGCCCGTCACCGTGTGCAAACGCTGGCCGACTTCCAGCTCGCGGGCCCGCTTCCAACCCTGACCGCTGACCCAGAACACATGACCCGGGGTGCAAGCCAGTTCGTGGCTTTCGAATTGCACTTTGAGCAGACGTTTGGGCTCGCGGATGGTGGCGCGAACCACCGGCTTGTAGGCCAGCTCGCCGGACAGTGGGTCCTGGGCCAACACCCGGTCGCCGACCTCGATCCGCTCGATGGGCATCGGGCCCATCTCGGTCCAGACCGGCGTGCTCGCGGCAAAGCACTCGACCCCTGATCCGCGGAACGAATCCCGGGCCTCCTCGCTACGGCGAATGAATTCTTGCACCTCCTCGGGCGTGGGCGGTACCTCTTCGCTGTTGACCGTTTCGGCGGCCTCGCGGCTTCGCACCGGCAGGGACTCGACGACTTCGTCATTGAGTTGCCGATACCAGTTGAACCATTGGTCCGGCGAAGCCTGCTGGGGATCGGCCAACGGATCATCGGCCGATCGCCCGGTGGCCACGGCCAACGAATTGAAGATGTTGCGATTGCGGAGCAGGGCTACGGTGTTCTCCTGCTGTTGGGCGATCCGCCGCCAGTAGGCCACCCGTTGAATCACCCGGAGCGCGTCGTCGCCGCGTTCGGGCCCACGAATACGGGTCAGCCTGCGATGGACCTCGCGGGCGTCGAAACGGTCGCGGACCGAGGTTTCCCACAGCATGGCCTTGCCGCTGGCCGTGCCCCCGATGCGAAACTCGACTTCTGAGGGCGGTGTGATTTTCCCCAGCAATTGCGGCGCGAAGGCCTCGACCGGATGTTTGGCCAACGACATGGCCGCCGCGTACCGCACCGAGTGCCACGGCGAATCGGCGGCCAGGTCGGCCAAGGCGTGAATCGCGCGGGGATCGCTCACTCGATCCAGGGTCAGCACCAATTGTCGAGCAATACGTTCGTCGGTCTCGCCCAGCACATGCTGCATGGCGGGCACCGCGTCGCCGGTGGCCCACTCGTTGAGTTCCGCCACGGCGGCCTGCCACCGCTGCGAATCGTCGCCGGCGGCCTGCATCCGCTTGCTCAGGGCGTTCAAGTGACGTTCGTAGGTTCGAAGCGATTGCCGCAGGGCCTGATCGGCCTGATCGCGGTCGTGCCACTCGCGGGCACTCATCCACATCCCGTCGACTTTCCGTTCGCCCAGCCGACGCCGCAGGTTGGCGTTTTCGGGCTGGTGATCCAAGGCCTCCATGAGATGGACCTGCTCGTGATCGCGGAGGCCCGCTTGCCGGCACCAATTGGCCAAGGCCAGTTGTGCGGAAAAGCTGCCGTCGGCCGCCTGCCGTTGGCGACGGTATTCGCTCAGCAAGTTGAGTTGATCCTCGCTACGGTACACCGTCTCCCAGGGCACCCACTCGCCCTGATGCACGACGAAGCCCGCTTGCCAACGGGCCTGGGGATGATACGGATCCTCCGACAGCACCTCGGCCAGGGCGGCCCGACGGCAGGTCGTTTCGCCTTGGCTGGTGGTCAGAACCGCCTGTCGGATGCGGGCGTCGTCCTCGGGTGCGGCCGCCTGGGTCGACGGGGCGGCCAGCAGTAAAGCACAGGCCAGCATGCTGCCTATGCGGGGCAAAGGGTTCATCGCTCGATCCTCCCGGTGACGAGGTGTCCGTGACTTGGCCACCGGCCTCGGGGGTCGCGGCGCATCGGGCGTTCGGTACACAGCGCCGATGGGCAGGCGAATCGCGGCGGTGGCGGATGGTTCCATTCCCGAGAGACCAATCGAAGCCCCTCTTTGGAACCTAACCCGTTTGGGCTATTGATTAGACCTTATCAAATCCGCCACGCCACGACAAGCAAAACTCCCCGCGATTCTCAGGGGATCCCCCAGGTCCGAGGGTGCTCACCACCCGCCAACCTGGACCCCGCCGTAGAAGGTGGCCCCAGGGACGTTGAAGTCGGCGATCTCCTCGTATTTTGCGCCGAACAGGTTGTCGATGCGGGCGAACAGCCCGGCGGAGTTCGTCAGCCGCACCGAGCCGGCCAGATCGAAACGCCAGTAGGGGGCCAACGGCACCCGGCCCACGTCCTCGCGATTGCCCACATGCATGACCGTCAGCGCGGCGTTGGCCCGATCGTCCCAGTAGCTCCGACCCACGCTGACCCGCACGTTGTCGCGGGCGCGTCGCACCAGGGGGATGTCTTCAATCTGATCGCGGGTGTCCAGGTGAGTATAGAAGATCGCCAGGGTCGAGCGTTCATCGAGCCGGGTGATCGCGCTGATCTCGACGCCATGGGTCCGGGCCCGGCCG
>JBJHDE010000350.1:0-6211 GCA_050486385.1 Planctomycetales bacterium
GTGCTACAGTCAGCAACGCGACATATCCCTCGGACGTCAGTTGACCACTCACGCGGATCGGCTCAAGAATCGCGGCGGCTCTTTCCAACTCACTCGCAAAGGTCTGCCAGCTTTGGGGTGTTACCGAATTGGCAAACCCATCGCCCCGGGCCGCCCAGGCGGCGCTGATATGGCGACGCGCTAACAACAGCGCAGCAACAGGACTTTCGGGCCGCCGCTCCAACCAGACCTTCACCTGGTCGCGAACACCTGGCACGACATTCGTGTTGAGCCGCCGCTCCAGATCCAACATGAGGTTGCGGGACCGTTGGACCATCGGATTCGAAACGATGGGCTCGGGATCACGATCCAACAGCCACGCCATACAATCCAGGTGCTCGAACATCTCCTGTTCAAGATACCGATCCAACAGCCGGCTCAACCGTGCCTCGGGCGTGTCGCCCGGTTCAGTCAAGCGATAGGCCCTGAGCCGGCCATTGCGCTCGAGAAGAATTGTAAGACCGTCCCCCGAGATCATGGCACGCCGCGTCACGCTCGAAGAAAATGGGATCCAGCGGCGGTCGAAATGCGACTCCAGATCGACCAGTCCAACACCGGTTGTGCCGATCCAAGTCAGACGCGTTCCGTCGGGATGAAAGGCGGCCTGAAAAGTTGGCCGCCCGGGCTCAAGCCGGTCGAGCTTGTAGGCGGTGTAATCGGAAATCGCTTCGCGGTCGAGTCGATGAATCAGTTGCACCGAGTCGCGCCGAGCGATGGCAATCTGCTTTTCGCCCGCGGCGAAAACCTGTGCGTCAGGATCGGGCCAGATCATTTTCCAGATGTTGTCTTCACCGGCACCTGCCTCGCGGGCGAACAACCCGTTCTGTCGATCCTTCAAACGGACAATCACGCCGAGTCGATCTGGCAACAGGCTGAAATGCGTTTGGCGTTGATCCAAAAGCTCCATCGGAATCAAGAACTCATCGTCCCCAAAGACATGGTGAACAAGTACCCCATGATCCTGAATCAGATAAGCCAGGTTCGTTCCGTCCGCGGAGATCTGCATCGGCGAACGAATCGGCCCGGGCAACTCATGGTGATGAATCCGCTCGCCGTTGTTCAAATCGTAGACACTGACCTGATCCTCGCCCCACGCCACGACCAAATGCTGACCATCCGGTGTGAAACGGGCCGAACTGGACCTCGCCTTGGGTCGGGTGCCGGCTACGTTGGGCCGCACCAACGCCCGAATACTCCCCTGTTCAAGATCCCATACAATCCATTGGTCGTACTCAATGCTGGAGGCGAAATAGCGACCATCGTGGTTGAGCGAGAAGTGGGTAAAATCCCCGCCATACGATCGCACCCCCTGGAACTGCTTGGCTTGCCAGGGGGATTCTGGAATCTCATCCAAGCCAGGAAGCTCGGCCAGCACCTCAGCCAGGACCTCGGGGCGGATTTCCGGCAAGCTGTCGGGCGCCGGAATGCTGCCGCGTCGCGGCGAGTAAATCGCCATCTCGGTCAGAATCTCATCGTCGGGCGGCGGTTCTTGCCGCTCGGGTCGGGTCATGCTTTGCACGGCCTCGGCGGCGGCCTCACCGAACAGGACTTCGGCCAACTCGTCGGCGCCCCCTTCCCCAGTAGCCGCAGCCCCCGCAGGCGCATCCCCTGTAGCGGTTTCCCCCGCAGGCATTTCGCCAGTCGCCGCGGCCCGAAGCTTGACCGGCTTCGCCTTGTGGCAACCGACCAACGCCACCACGACCACGACGACAACCCAAGTCCATCGCGAATGGCTTCGCATCCTCGTCAGCCCTTCTGAACAAAACGCCCCACTGACCCCATGGCCGAACGGCCATCTGTCCAGGTAGTATACCAACCTAAAGGCAGGGTCAACCGGTTGTCTTGCGAGAACACGGAGTCTTCGCGCGACCAGGCGCCGACCAACCCACCTTGCCGCGCCAAACGCAAAAAGGCGACCCCACACGCTTCTGGTGAGGCCGCCTTAGTTCACTTGATTGGCCGCTTGTCCCTCAAGAGCGGGCGATGGGATTCGAACCCACGACATTCGGCTTGGGAAGCCGACACTCTAGCCACTGAGTTACGCCCGCAACGGTCCTTTTGAGACTACCAACCGGCCGGGCGGCGGGCAATGGGTGACCTGGCGAGTTTCCCCTTAGGGCCCGGGCCACCTTCCGACCCATCGACCAGAACGAGGCGGCCGACCGGAACGAGCGGCCCGGGCGTGAGGACCGTAGATCAGTTGTCTTGGCCCAACGCGGCGAACACCCGTTCGAGATCGGCCTCGGTGGGCAACCGACGATCGCCGGGGGCCAGGAAGGCAGCCATCAGTTGGTCGGTGGCATCGGGGTCGTCGTCCAGCCCCAGGAGATGGCCGTACTCGTGGGCCAGGGTGGTCAGCAGGTCAATTCGCTGGCCTTCGCTGAGTGGGCCGTTGAGCCCCCAACCATGCCCGGCGGCGTTGGTATCCAGGTAGATGCGTCCCCCGGCGGTCAGTCCCAACAGGTTGCCAGGCAGGTTGACCACCTGCACGTCGGCCCGACTCAACAGGTCGAGTCCGGCGGCCGACAGGCCCGCATCCTGCCAGGCGGTGGTGGCCGCTTGCAGGCCGGCTTGCAGTTGCCCGCTGCCGAGTGTCTCGCCGTTGGCTTGGCTTCCTGCCGAGGTCGCCCGCAGGGGATCGCCCTGGAAGCCCGCGGCCACGTTCACCCCGCCACGGAAGGTGGCATCAAAGGCAAAGTACGAAGCCAGGTTGGTCGAGTTCACGCCCGAGGCCGAACCGGGATCGCTGGCGAAGGCCCGCACGTGGGGGCCACCGCCGGGGCCGGCTCCCGTGATCACATCGGCCAGGCCATCGCCGTCGATATCGCCCGCGGCCACGCGAACGCCGCCACGGAAGTTGGGGTCGTAGGCAAAGAAGCTCATCAACTGGCTGCCATTCTGACCGCTGAAGGCTCGCACATGCGGACCGCCACCGGCACCGGCGCCGGTGATCACATCGGCATAGCCATCGCCATCGACATCGCCCGCGGCCACGAACACCCCGCCGCGGAAGTTGGGATTGTACGCGAAGAAGCTCATCAACTCGCTGGGCGTACCGTTGGCGGCGAACTGTTGCCCCGAAAACACCTTGACGTGCGGTCCGCCACCCGCACCGGCTCCGGTGATGACATCGGCAAAGCCGTCGTTGTTCACATCGCCCGCGGCCACACTCACACCGCCACGGAAGTTGGGATCGTAGGCAAAAAAGCTGGCGATGCCGCTGACGGTGCCGGTCAGCATCAGTGCTTCGCCCGAGAACACCCGCACGTGCGGGCCACCGCCAGCACCGGCCCCAGTGATGATGTCCAGGGTGCCGTCGCCGTTGACATCGCCCAGGGCCACGTTGACGCCGCCCATCCAGTTGGGAGCGTAAGCGTAGAAGCGGTGCAGTTCCTGACCGGTCAGGCCATCGAAGACGAGCACCCACGACTGCGTGCCAGCGCCGGCTCCCACGACAATATCGTCGATGCCATCGCCGTTGAGGTCGCCCACGGCCACCGACATGCCAAAGCCCTGGGCCACGCCAGGATTGCGGGCCGTCCAACCGCCCAACAAACCAGGCAGCGGGGGTTGCGCGATACTGGGGAAGGGCGTCAACTGGTAGCGGGTGGCGCCGGTCACCGCATCGCGGACCACCAGGGTATGGCCCTGCGTGGCCGGCGCGGTGACCACGATATTGGTCGGCAACACATCGACATAAGTCGTGGCGATGACATTGCTGCTGGGGTTATCCAATCCGCCCACGCTGACCGCCCCCGCCGGGACCAGCACCGTGATGATCGTCGGCGACATCGAGGTGTCGGGTTCCACCACGAATGTGAAGATCTGATTGTCGAGGGTTTGG
Source organism: Planctomycetales bacterium (assembly GCA_050486385.1). GTDB lineage: Bacteria > Planctomycetota > Planctomycetia > Pirellulales > Pb10988 > JBJHDE01. Next base: position 3,884 of record JBJHDE010000350.1, read on the forward strand.
AGATTGGTCGCCGTGCCGCCGAGCACTTCAATATCGGCCAGCACAAAATCGGTCACCACCATATTGAACTCGGCCGTCACCGTGAACGGGCCGGTGGTGGTGGCCCCCACGGAACTGGAAAGCACAACCGTGGGAGCAATCGGGTCGACAATCTCTTCGACGGTCGTGAAGCTCCAAGTGCTGCTGTCGCTGATGCCCGCGAACGGATTGCCGGCCAGGTCGGTCACCACGCCAGCGTCCATCTGCACGGCAATCTCCGCGTCGAACGGCAAATCGCTGCCCAGGGTGATTGTCAGCGTGTTGCCATCGATCACCACCTGCGAATCGCCAATATCCAGCGTGGCCAGGGTCGTGGCGTTGGTGACATCCAAAATGCTAATGCTGCCGCTACCGGCCTGAATCGCCTCGTTGAACGTCACCACCAGTGCGGCGTCGACCGCCACATCGGTTGCATCGTGCGCCGGTTCCAGCGAGGTGATCAGCGGCGGATCGGTGTCGGCCGCCAGCACGCCGGGGATACTGACCCGCACATTGTCCAGGCCAAACAGGTCGCGGGGGCCGCTTCCGCTCACATCGGCGATGGTCCATTGAAACCAGATCGACTCGCCCGCGGCCACCGTGGCCTGGAAGTCGCCGACGCGGCCTTCGACCTGCCACCCCAACTCGTCGAACGGCCCCGGACTGAGGAAATCCAACGCGGGCAGGTCGATGAAGGTCACGCCATCGGTCGAGTAGGCCAGATTGAAACTGTTCGCCCGAAAACCGATGTTGTTGAAATACACATCGTAGGCGATCTGCCATTCATCAACGGCTTCGCCGGTGGTGTTGTCGACCCGCAGGGTGATGCTGCCGGGCGAGAAGAAGCCGCTGGTGGGATGCACGCCCAGCACGCGATTGCCGCTAGCAACGGTGTCCGTCAAAAAGCTGTAGATGCCGCGGTCTTCGGGCTGAACCGTGCCGGGATGCATGCCGCGGGCGAAGTCGCCATCGGTCGCGGTATCGCCGAAGTTCAGGCCCGTGACAATCCAGACGTTCGAGTCCAACTGGTCGGCGGTGGGCGCCGGCGAGAAGCCGGTGCCCTCGAAGCTTTGGAAGTCTTCCTGGAACAGCAGAATCCGATCGACCACCTCGAACGTCCAGGCCGTGGGATCGCTGATGCCACCGACGGCCACGCCTTCGAGGTTCTCAAACGCCCCGTCATCCACCAGCACGGCGATCAACGTCTCGGTGGGCAGGGGGCTGCTGGGGGTAATGAACGCCCGATTGCCACTGAGAGTGACTTGGCTGCCGTTGACGTCAATCGTTTCGATCACCGAGCTGTCGCTGGCGTCCAGAATGGTGATGAAGCCACTGCCCAACTGGGCGTCCGACGAGAAGGTGATCACCAGATCGGTGTTGCTGGCGAACGTGCTGCTGCCGGGCGGGGGAGTCAGGCTGGCGATGGTGACCAACGGTGCCGGGGCGTCGCCGGTGGAAAAGTTCCAGACGGTGGGATCCTCGATGCCGGGGAAGACGGAACCATCGGTGCCGCTCACCAACGCCGGCGAGATCAGCACCGCGTAGTTGGTATCACCGGCCAGGGGCAGATCCGGGGTAATGGTGATGGTCGCCCCGTCGGCGGTGATGCTTCCGGCCGAGGGAATGCCCGAGGCCGTGGCCCCGCCCATGGCACCGATGACTTCGCTGGACAGCGCGCCGCCGTAGTAGGCAAAGCTGCTGACCTGCATGGGCACGGTGCTGTTCGCGTTGTCGGCAAACAGCAGAAAAGTATCGCCCAGCGAATAGCGTCCATCGCGGCCCAAGGCGCCTGTCGTGCCAACGAACTCGCCGTTGACATAGACCGACGTGAAATTGCTGGTACCGGTGTTCTCTTGGACAAAGGCGATCCGATACCAGGTATTGTTCTGAATTCCGCCTCCCACGTAGCTGCCGGCATAGATGGATCCATCGGTTCCACGAATCCACCAGTCCACGTCGTTGTTGTTGTTCTCGTTGGTCTGCATCAACGAGGCCCAAGATCCAGCCGAGCCGGGGAAGTCCAAAAAGTTGATGTCAAAGATCATGGTGAAGGTGTTCGTAAAGCTGCCACCTCCATTGCCGCCCACGGGATTGCTGACGACGAAATACTGCTGGGGATCGAACTTGTCGAGCGAAACCGCCTGCCCGGATTGCCCGTTGATGTCGACATCGACATACGAGAAGGCCGATTCGGCCGCGGCGGTGGGCGTGATGGCGACGCCGTTGTCGCCATACGTGTTGTCAAGATTCCCGATGAAATTGAACAAGCCAATCTGCTCGGGGTCCGTCGGACTGATCACCCGATCCACC
>JBJHDE010000351.1:0-6193 GCA_050486385.1 Planctomycetales bacterium
AAGATGCACCGGCCGAGGATGCACCGGCCGAGGATGCTCCGGCCGAGGATGCTCCGGCCGAGGATGCACCGGCCGAAGACGCTCCCGCTGAAGAACCCAAGCCCGAGGAGCCCGCTCCGGCCGAGGATGCTCCGGCCGAAGATCCCAAGCCAGAAGATCCCAAGCCAGAAGATCCCAAGCCAGAAGATCCCAAGCCCGAGGACGCTCCGGCCGACGACGAGCCCGCCACCCGGGCCGACGCGATGAAGACGATCGAGGCCGACATCGCCGAAGGGGCACCCAAGTACAATGCCGGCGATCCGGCGGCCTGTGCCGAAATCTACCTGGCTTCGGCCAACAAGTTGGTGGCCATGCCCGACGCCGCCGTCCCGGCCGACCAGAAGGAAGCCCTCAAGCAGGCGATCGACCAGGCCAAGGAAGCCGACAACGATCGGTCCAAGGCCTGGGTCCTGCGTCGGGCGCTCGACAAGACCTATTTGGCGATCAAGGACACCGAGTGAGCCCCACCCGGCGGATTGTGTGACAGATTTTCCACGGTGACCACGGCGGTCTCGGAAGAATTTGGTTCCGAGGCCGCCGTGCCCGTTTTGGCGGACTTTGCGCCTTCTGGGACCACAGTCCCCAACGGCTGGTGGATTGACGAGCCCCCGCTGAACCCCTACAAACCCGCCAGTTTGCCAACTCGGCACCAAACCGTCTGGGGGATCCCTCCCCTGAGATGGCCCGAGCTGGAACGGTCCCTTCCTAGGTTTTGTAGGAGTCCCACATGTTGAAGTTTGCACGGCTGGCCCGACGGCTCAGTTCGGTCTCGACGCAGCCCACGACCGAATCGGTTGTTGGTCGCGAGCTGACCGACCTGGACCTCGAATCGGTGACCGGCGGCAAGAGCCGGGGTGGTGGCGGCGGATCGGCCGCGCGACCGGTGGCCCGCTCCGGTGGTGGCGGCGGAAGCTGCCCGAATTGCGACTGATTGTCCGAGTTCCCAGGAACTCGTCTGGTTTGCGGAATCGCCCGGCGTGTCGCTTCGCCTTCATGGCGGGGGACACGCCGGGCGTGTCTGGGCAAGCAAGCCCAAGATCGCCTGACCCGCCACAGCCTGGCCCTTCCGACAGCATCCTGCCAGCGCATCACGCCCACGGCTTCCGTTCAGGTCGCGGCCTCCCGCACGCCTGACTCACTGGGTCGAGGGCTGATCGGTCGCGACCAACGCCAGCAGACCGCCGCGTCCGATGGGTGGCTCGGCAACCAACGGCACCAAAAAGGTCCGTTGAGCCAATTCTCGCTGCACCCGTTCGATCTGCGGCCGCTCGGCATGGGCTCGACGCAGGAGCGTGGGATCGCCGGTCGCCGAGGCCGCCAGACTGGCGTTGATCACCCAACCATAAGGTTCAATCTGGGCCCGTCGCAAATCGGCTTGCAGCCGCTCGGCCTCGATCACCGGTGTGGTCTCGGGCAGCGTCACGATCAACACCCGGGTGTACCCGGGGTCTTGCAGATACATCAGCGGCGTGGTCACGCGGGGGGCGGTGGGCCCCATTTTCCGCAGCACCTCGCGGTGGTAACTGCCGGCGGCATCCAACAGCAACAGCGTGTGTCCCGTGGGTGCGGTGTCCAGCACCACAACGCTCTGGCGGGCCTCGCGGACCAGCTTCCAAAAGGCGTGAAACACGGCAACCTCTTCGGTGCAGGGCGACCGTAAGTCCTCGCGGAGCAGGGCCTTGCCGGCCTCGTCCAGGTTCTTGCCGGTGGTCGCCAGCACATGTTCGGTGTAGGCCTGGGTCTCGGCCTCGGGGTCAATGCGGCTGACCGTCAGGTTGGGTACTTGCTCGGCCAATGTGTTGGCAATGTGGGCCGCCGGATCGGTCGTGCTCAGGTGGACGGGCAATCCCCGCTCGGCCAGGCCCACGGCAATGGCCGCGGCCAGGGTGGTTTTGCCCACGCCGCCTTTGCCCATGACCATGATCAAGCCATGTCCCGTGGCCGCCGCCTCGTCGACCAAACCGCCCAGCGAGGGCAGTTCGGGCGACCAGTCCGCTGGCGGTTCGTCCTGGGCGTCGGGCTGCTTGGGGCCAATCAGCGACCGCAAGGCGCCGATGCCCACCAGGTTGTAGCCCAGCAACGGCCGTTCATCGCGCGGCAAGACTTGTAGTCCCGCCGGCATGGCGGCCAAGGCATCCGTGGCCCGGCGATCCAAGGCCACCGCCAGCGGATCGGCCAGGTCCCTGGCAACAAACCGACCATTGATCACCAACCGCTGATTGTGAATCCCAAGCTGCTGCAACTCGCCGCAGGTGCGGTCGGCCTCGCGGAGCGCCGAGGCCTCGGCCCGGGCGACCAACACCAGCGTGGTCTCCTGCGGATCGGCCAGAATCCCCACAGCATGGGCGTACTGTTGCCGCTGGGCTTCCAGTCCGGCCAGTGGCCCCAGGCACGAAGCCCCCGAGGCGTTGGTGTCCAGAAAGCCCGTCCAGGCCGCCGGCAGCCGCAGCAACCGTAGCGTGTGACCGGTGGGAGCCGTATCGAACACAATATGGTCAAACTCCGCCGTCCGCCCGGGGTCGGTCAGCAGCAGGGTGAACTGATCGAACGAAGCAATCTCGGTGGTGCAGGCCCCCGAGAGTTGCTCCTCGATGTGGTTCAGGGCCTCGTCGGGCAACGTGCCTCGCAGCGGGCCAAGCGTGCGTTCGCGGTAGGCGGCCGCTTCGGCCTCGGGGTCGATGTTCATGGCCGTCAGCCCCGGGACCGCCGCAATCGCCGTGGGACGATCGGCAATCTGGGCCTCAAGCACCTCGCCCAGATTCGACGCCGGATCGGTGCTCACCAGCAGCACCCGACGCCCAAGGTCGGCCAAGGCCACAGCCGTGGCGCAAGCCAGCGAAGTCTTGCCCACGCCGCCCTTCCCGGTAAAGAACAGAAACCGAGTCGGTGAGTCGAGAAAATTCATGGCAGACCTCGCAAGTCATGGTTCACAAACAGGTTCGGCGCATTTCGCCCGCCCCGCTCTTCAGCAGCAACCCGCGTCGCCGCAGCACCCCGACGAGGCGATCGGCAGCGGCTGAAAGGCCGCCTCGCCCCCAGTCCATTGGGCAAGTTGGTCCCGTGTGGGATAGATCCCGCGACTGACCATCTGCCCATCGACCAGCACCATCGGCAACACCCGCAGCCCCTCGATCGTCACCGCATGTTGAACCTGCGGGTGATTCAAAAAGGCCTGGGGCTGTTGGGCCAGGTTGAATCGCTCGACCCGATGCCCCTGCGATTTCAGCCATTCCAGGTCCGAGGCGAACCGCGGCAACACCGGATCGACCTCGGGTCCGCAGACACCGGTTGAACAACACAGCGGCTTATCGAACACTTGAACCGACTTCATGGCCCACTCCTGTGGGTTGGGGGGAACACGTCGAGATTCGGGGGAACGCCCTACGCCCTACCTATCGCCAAAAAACGATGGTCTACTTGAGCAACGCTCCAGGACAGCTCCCGGATCACGCAAAATCGCGGGATGCGACAAAGCACAACCAATCGTTGTTTAACGATAGATTAGCGGACATCCTCCGTCAACACGCCTCAGCCCCTCTCCGATCGCCGATCCGCCACCTGGCCCGGCATCCAACGGCCACCCCCCCTCCGTGAGGGGCCCAGCGGTGTGACGCCGGGATCAAGTGCGGCCCGGGGCAATACAAGGCAGGATCCCCGGTCCGTCCCATCACACGCTCGACCGCTAACTCGACGGGCGGCCCTTAAGACGAGAGGCTTGGGCGTGCGGTTGGTTGCCGGTGGGGAGTCGCCGGCAAGAAGGGAGTTCCAATGGCGGAGGGGCCGTCGATCTATAGTCACCGAGTGAACGATTAAGGATCAACAGCGTCGTCCGCTGCATGCTGCTGTTGGCAGCAAGATCGACTCACGGATTATCTCGCTGAATTCGCAAGCTGATCGGGATCCAATACATACTTTGAGCGCCGGAGCCGATCAAGGTCGCTTCCTTTCCAGAAGGAAATCATCTCCATCTCTCGCCGCTTACGTTCACCTGTGTACTGACTGATGTCGAGCATGTAGGCTGAGTAAAGCTTGCCTCGTTCTTCGCGGACTGTCGTGCGGGACGCTACGACATGAACGAACCGCAGATCGACCAACTCGCCGATTAGTTTGTGGCCCCTAGATTCTTGGTCACGTTCAACAAGGAAGCAGTTCACCTTGTTTTTGATGCATAATTCCTGAATTTGAACAAGCGCCGCCTCAAGCTCCTCTCGCTCCCCAATTGTGTCCCGCTTCAGTTCGTCTCGCTTCGATGTGTCGTGCTCACCAGCAGCGGCGTTCACGTCTTCCGCGTTGACACGCTCCCCGCGATGTGTAGGTCCTCGTTCCCGCGCAACATCAATCGCGCGACGAAATATGGTCAAAAAGTCACGGGCCACTCCGCCACTGCCTAGTACGAGCCGTTCCACGCCGCCGTTCGCAAGCAGTGTCTCGTACCCGTCGAGACCAGCCTCGATCACGAGTTGATCAAGGATCTGGAGCAGAAATTTCCGCGCAATCTGATACTTCTCTAAAGTGATATCCAGGTCGATGTCATCACAGTCGTCGCCCAGCTTTATCCCAATCGGCGGATCGCCGTGACGATACCACTCAGTCCGGTGTCGAATGGTGCCTACCTTGAGCCAAGCAGAGCGTCCTTTCAGAATTCGATGGAAGTAGTCTAGAACGTGGGCCTGGTCGGCACGGGCCATGTGGTATAGGTCGTCGAGGAAAACGAACGCGTCCTTACCTGATGCAGCAACGATCTGCTCGAAGAGCTTTTGGAAATCGATGATCTTCCGATGCAGGAAGTTCGTCTTCGTGCGCCGCGTCGCCTCTACCACCTGGGATCCCTGCGCGCGGGCTGTGGAGCCTTCAACCGCCCCTCCGACAGAGGCGCCGCCGCCCCCACCGGAAACACCAAAGCTTCCTTTTGCAACACCCTTCGTTGACTTCTGCTCAGATGTACTGGTTGTCGCAGTTATCTCTGCATCATCCTCCGCGTTGAGCAGACTGTGCAGCTCGGCGACCTGGGCCTGGATTCGCGTCCGCAAATCCGATATCTTTTTCCGGTTCAACGGAGGCCGCTCCGGCCGACGGCCAAACAGTCCCCAGAAGGTCGACTTGTTGGCTGGGGCCACACCAGCGGATTCGAGCCACTTGTCGAAAGCAACCAGGGTCTCAATCAGCACGCTGAGAAGAACATCGGGATAGGTATGGCCTTTGAAGGCTTCCATATCCACGAAAGCCACGGGGACTCTCTGAAGCGTTAGATCAGCGCCTGCTTTCCGAAGCAACGACGTCTTGCCCGAGCCGCGACGTCCGAAGACGAGGTGGTGACGGCGCGCCTTCGCACGATCCAGCGTGCCTCTCGCAGGCTCAATGAATCTCCGCGGCGTCTCAGCCGTCGCGCGCGTCGCCTCTTCGATGAGCGTGATGAGAACATCAACCTCTGGCGTCGAGAGTAGTGCATTCGGCCGAGTCATCGTACTTCTTGCCTCATGCCGTCACCGGTCCGCCACGGTTGAAAGGCTCAATTGCCGACCGCCTGCTGGAGCAGACGCCTAATCGACAATCGAATTCTCCATCGCGGTCGTTGCCGGTCAACAGCTGTTGGTGGTATGTTCGCAAATTCTTGTGTGCGGGGAGGGTCCGCGCAGACGACTTAGTTCGTGAACTCGTCCTCATCCCAGCCTTCGAGTTCGGATAGTATTTCTTCGAGGAACCTGTGATCGCGATCAGAACAATTTCGCAGTTGAAGGTATCGTGGGACGCTTTCGACATTGACGACGCCCCTAATGAGCTTCGTGCAGGTAGTGGCGATGTAGACGCAAACATTAAAGGATTCTACGGCGGCAACTTCTGCTTCAGTCAAGTCATCGCTCTTGTGGGAAGTGAGTTTTGCCCTTTGGACATAACCGCTCTTTATCCCAACGCTTCTAAATAACATACCCACGTTATTCAGACTCAAAGCGCTCAGAATCGACAAAACCACCGACCACACAGCCCCGCCTGATTCAGTCATCGGCCGAATCCCCGTGCTGATCGAACAACGCGGTGGCCAACAAACTCGCAGCGTAGTGGTCGTCATCGTGGGGGGTGGTGACGCCCCCCCCGAATAGATCGACCCCGAGATGGTCCCTCACGAAAGACCCCGAGTCGTGTTCTGTGGTGAGAC
>JBJHDE010000352.1:0-645 GCA_050486385.1 Planctomycetales bacterium
GCGTGCCGGGGCGACCGTCTCGGTGCGGACCTCGCCAATCAAACGCTTGATTTCATCTTCCAGCACTGGCCCGGGAATCAGCGCGCCCCAGACGTTCTCGGCCCGTGGCAAGGGCATTTCCAGGGGTTTGAGGCCCCCTCCAGGCGAACCCGACGGAGCCCTCGCCCCGCCGCTGCCCGGACCAAACATGCTGGGCGGCTCGCTCGGCGTGGCCGCCACCTGGGGCGGCCTTGCCGGCGTGGCGGGTGTGGACGGACCCGACGGAACCTGGTCGTCGCCCGGCAGGCCGCCGGGACCGACCACACTGCGGGCATCGTCCCAGAAAGTGCGGTCGACTTCCGAACCAAACACCGGCACGGCGGTCCGCGGAGTGCTCTCGCCGCGTCGCAACGGCACTTGCTGGCCCAGCGCACTTTCGCAGGCGGTCGAACCGAGCAGAACGCCCGCCAAGGCGAAGCAACTCAGAGGGTGTTTCATATCGAATCGGACGGTTGGAGTCACTCGGTCAGCCCAGCCCCCCAGGGGACCGGCGACCTCAGCGGAAGATGTTGTGGCAGTTGTCGCACAGCAGGTTGTTGTCGCGATAGAACTTGCCCGCCGCCTCGAAATCGCCGTTGCGGGTGGCCTCGGCAATGCCCTTGGCGT
>JBJHDE010000352.1:655-6180 GCA_050486385.1 Planctomycetales bacterium
TCGCGGAACTGTTCGGACCACGCCCGGTAGTCGCCCTCGCTGGCCAGATCGTAGCTGCTGTCGAGCATGATCTGGGCGATCGCCGCCAGGACCTCGGCCTCTTGGATCAGGTCATCCTTGCGGGCGACAAAATCGTTCTGGCTGGCGGTCCAGGGCTGCAGTTTGGTCCGCACCGCCGATTCCATCCGCCGCATAATCGCCGAGAAGGGCACAATCTCGCTTTGCCACGAGGGGTCGTCGTTTTGCGGTTCGGCGTCGGTGCGACCGTTGTTGACCCAGGTTTCGAGCTTGGGAATCAGCACCTTGGCGGCATCAAAGGCGTCCTGGTCGGCGAAAACGGCCAACTGAGCCGTCTCGGCCGCCAGATCGCGCATGCCCAGCAAGCCGTTTTTGTCCCAGTCGAGCGGTTGATCGTACTTGCTGGCGATGTTGAACATGGCCGAGGCGATGCTGAAATGCGTCTCGCACTGGCCGGCGCCATTGGTCCGAAACTGGCCAATGTTGGAGGTTGCTTCTTTACCCAGAGTCGCCTGCAGGGCGACCTCGCGCTTGATGTTCTCGGGGCTGATGATGGTCGACCAAGCGATCTGGTCGGAGGCCGATGTGGCACCCGTGGCCTCGGCCCGGGCCGCCAGAACGGCGTCGACATTCGGGAATTCGACATCCAGCGGAAAGGCATCCAGGCGGGCCTTGGCCGAGCCCCCCCCCGGACGATCCTGAGCCACCACCCACGCACTGGCCAACAGGCCCACTGCCATCATCGCCAAAGCGACCAGCATCAACACAATTCGCATCAGATTCTCCTCCTCGGACTCGGCCGATCCCCGCCACTTGATCCGCTTACCCGATTATCACCGCATGTGTCGTCAGAAGCAATCGGAGCCGGCCGGTTTCCTCTCCCCCTGGGGGGCTCAGCCAACCGGTGCGGTTCGACCAAGGGATTCCACCCTGGGCAAGGGGTGACTAAAACCGTGCCGAGTCGGTGTTGTGGCCGGCCCCCGCGAAAATTCCTCGCCGGAGCTGGCATGGGACTGGACGCACTCGAATTGATGATGGAGATCGAAACCGGCTTCGGCGTGACCTTTCGCGAAGACGAATGGGCCGCCTGGGAGACCGTCGGCGGAATCGTGGCGGTCCTCCGCAGCCGCGCTCGCGTCCGAGCCCAAGAAAACTGCCCCAGCCTGATCGCCTTTCTGCGGCTGCGGGCGTTAATCCGACGGACCCTCAGCAAGCCGACTCTGCGCATCCGACCGCGCGACCGCTGGACCACATTGCTGGGCCCGAGGGAACGCCGCCAGGTGTGGGCCGCTCTGCCCGAACTGTTGGGCACCCCCGTGCCAGGACTTCATCGCCCCATCTGGCTGCGGTTTGACCTGCTCATGGCCACGTTGGCCCTGATCGTGCTGGCCGGACGTTGGTGCCTGGGCAATCCCAATGCCGATGTGTTTGCAGTGGTCTTGATGGCAATCATTGTCACATCGCTTTACGTGGGCACGCTTCCCTTACGCACCGAGCCGCCACGCCGCTTGCGGACGGTGGGCTGCGTCGTGGCCGCGATCGTCCGCACCCGCTCGGCGGGCCGATCCTTTGCGTGGGCCAGCGATGCCGAAGTGCTGGCCCAGCTCCGCCCGATCCTGGCCCGGGTGCTCAACGTCGACGAGGCCGAGATCACCCTCGACGCCCGCCTGGTCGAAGACCTGGGAATGGCCTGACCCATGGTGGGCGAACCATTCCCATCGCTTCCTGATTCCTGCGCGATACTTTGAACAATGTCGTGGCACTGGTGGCTTGTCCACCAGTGTGTGGCCAAGCTGCCTTACCATCCGCGCCACGATCCGAAGCGTCACTCGCGGGAAACAGCTTGAAGATTGAGCTGGGTGACTGCTAGACTATCGCATGCAAAACGTTTCCGCCCGCGCGTTGCAATGCACATCTGCCGACCGCGGGGGTAAGCGATGGAATCTCCTGAAATTCAGCAAGGTCTCTCCATGTTCGACTTCGGCGACGCCATCTCGGGCGATCCTGTATTCATTCAGCACGCCGTCACCATTGGCATCATCCCCTCGGTGTTGGCGTTGTTCGCGTTGATCATCCACCTGGCGTTTGCCATTGCGATTTTTAATGACGCATTGGCGCGGCGGAGGACCGAACAGTTTGTCTGGTTTGTCCATCCGATTTTCTGGGCTGGTGCCACCTTAATCGGCAGCGTTTTCGTCGCCGGGGTCTACTGGGCGATTCATTACTCGACCCTTGCTCCGACCAGGTTGCCAGCTCATCTCGAGTCGACCGAGGACTAGCCACCGGCATGCAGCACATGCTGGTCACTCGAAACGGTTTCTCGCGGTGCGCTCGCCGGTTGAGCATGTTCTTTTTGCGCGACGGAGTTCTTCCATGAATCGCTATGCAAAACCAAGCGCCGGTCGATCCAACATGTACTCGTCGTCCAAGTTCACCAACTGGAGCGAGTACGATCCCCAGTATTCTGAACTGAATTCCCTTGGCTGGGTGCGCCCCGCATCAGTCTACGAGCTTCCCGACGGCCAAAAGATTCCGTTACTGGTCTTGCCGCTGCACAGCCGGTTTGTGCGTCCCTTTGACTGTGAGGACGTGAAGCGTATCCTCTCGATCGTCCCTCAAGAGATGCTCATCGGTCTCCGGCGTATCGTCTTACTTGGCGGCACCACCCGTCAGGAGAAATCTGCATGGAATCCGAATTGGTGTTATGGCTGCTACCAATACGGCTCGATCGCACTATTCGCGTTCCCCGAGCGTCGCCGCATTTGGGCATCTCCCGATCTTCATAAGCCAGCCGAGATCCATCCCTACCAGAAGGCCGGGGTCGAGATGACGCACGAAGGCGGAGAGTGGGTTTATCATTTCACCGATGAGGCCATCCGTCGATTCTATCTCTGGGATGTCCTGGTTTATGAAATCGGTCAGCACGTCGATCGCTTCCATCCTGATCGCTCGACAAAACGCTCAAAACGATTCGCGGAATGGTTTGCTCGGACCTACGGATTCGAGGCCGAACTCGGCGAAGCACATCAACGTGCCAACAAGGCGCTACCGGAGGATAACTCATCCGCGGCGACCGAGTGAGTTGTCCGTGGGAGGCGGTTTCACGGTTTCCGTGGGGCGACTTCGTGGCGGCTTGATTGGCCCAGGGGTAGTGCGTCGCGATTCTTCGCCCTTGTTCCATAACGTCAACAACCTCAGCGTCCCACGGGGCAGCCGAGGGCCCAGTGCAGGCGAAACTGGGCGCGATTGTAGTCGGCCACGGCCTGGGCATAGGTCCGCTGGGCCTGATCCAGGGCCTGAATGCTTTGCAGGGCCTCCAGCGGCAGCCCCTTCGCGTCTTGGATCCGCTCAAGATTTCTTCGCAGCGAGTCCCGCGCGGTCGCCACTCCCAGTTGAGCCAGCTCCACTTGAGAGCGGCGAAACTCGACTTGGGCGTGGGCCTCGGCCACCTCGGCGGCCACGGCGTCCAACACCCGCACCTGTTGCCAGCGGACCTGTTGCAGACGAGCCCGGGCCTGGTCGCGGGCGGCCTTTTCACCAAAGCCAAAGTTGCGGATTTCCCAGAAGGCGGCGGCATCCAGGTCGAGTCGGTCGCCAAAGTTGATCAGGTCTCCGCCCAGGCCGCCGGCATTGCCGCCGTAGCTCATCCCGAGCAGCACGCTGGGCACCAACGGAGCGGTCTTCTCGCGGCGGAGCCGTTCGACGGCCTCGTTGACCAACGCCCGGTTCTCGGCCAGCTCGGGCCGTTGGGCCAGGCCGGTGGCAATCAGCTCGGGCAGGGGGCGGCCAGGGTCGATCATCTCGATGGGGACCAGTGCCGGCTCGATGGGCATCAGCTCCAGGTGCTGGTCGTGGCTGAGCTGGCGGGTGAGCCTGACACGGGCCACCTGGACTTGCTCTCCGGCCCGGCGGACCTCGATCTCCCGCATCAGCCGTTCGGTCCGGGCCCGATCGGAATCGGCCGCCAGGCCCTGTCCGGTCTCGGCGTAGGAGTCGGCCAGTTCGGCCAATTCGCTGGCGTTGTCGCGTGTCTCGTCGGCGATCGCCTGGACCTGCAGGGCCTCCAGCAAGTCGGTGTAGGACAGGGCGGTCTCTAACAACGTGTCGTTGACGGCGGCCTGGCTCTCGAAGCGACGGGCCCGCACGGCATGCTGGGCAATCCGGGGCTGGAAGATGGCGTCGCGGAGGTGGAACTCCATCAGCAAGCCGGGAACGCCCGGCGATCCGGCTCCCACCGTCTGCGAACCAAAGCCCCCATAGATCGATCCCCGGCTGGTCTCGATCATCTCGCCCGCCACGTCCTGGATGCGACCCTCGTGCTTGTTGTAATTGGCGCCGATTCGCAATGAGGGGACCCACATCGTGTTGGCCGCCGCCAAATCGGCAAAGGCCTCCTGGGTCCGCTGCCGGGCGAAGCCCACCGCGGGGTTCTGGCCAGCCGCCCACTCCAGGGCCGTTGGCAGATCAATCGGCCAGTGCGAGCTTGCCGCCGGCACGTCGAAGTCACCACCCGCCAGGCGTCCGGGACCCGAGGTCGCGCTCACGGGCACCACCTGGGCGATCCGGGCGGTGTTCGGGGCAGCCGCGGCTGTCTCGACCCTGGCGCTCACCGGGATCACGCCCTGGGATTCGGTCGCCTCGGCGGTTGCGCCCTCGGCGTCGTCTGGTTCGGGTGTCGATTCCAGCTCGGCTGTTGGATCCAGCACGGCCGTAGGATCCAGCTCGGCGGGAGCGGCGACCTCGGTGGGGGTGACTGGTTCCAGCACATCGCGCGGGCCCAAGGCCGTGGAGCTGCATCCGGTGGTTCCCAAACCGCACAGCATGGCGACGGCCCACCAACCAAGAAAACGGGTCGGTCTTGTCATGGCGCGGAGGCTCCTCTTTCGCGTGGCGCGGGCGACCCACTCCGCAAGCAGTGCCTGCGCTGGTGGGTGCTACTGCTAGAGGCATCGTCGCAGCAGTTGTACTGCATTCAGCGAATCTGCTGGTTTCGCCAGAAATGGCAGATGCCATACCTGCACCGCTTGTAGTGGCAATGCCGCTAATAGTAATGATGGCAAGCGAGAGTGTTGCGCGATGCCTTTCGCAGGCGATTGGCTGGGAGGGAGGGGCTACAAGTGCTTGAAAGATGCCCACCACTTGCGTCGTGCCATTCCGCGAGCCAAGGTGGAACGAGTCGCAAGGGCGGCTGGACACCCCAGCCGGTCTGGTGTCCACCGGATCTTGTGCCCCTCTTGTGGTGGAATTGAAGGCGATGCAGTTGACTTTGTCGGCCCTGCGACGGCCCTGGACGGTGATGGTGCTCATCCTGGCGATCGCCCTGGTGAGCTTTCTGGCCATTGGCCGCAGCGTGTGCGAGCAGGTGGGGGTGCCCTATCCCGAGGGCCTGCCCAAGGGCATGGAGATTGACATCTTCCCCAGTCTCAACCTGCCGGTGATCTATGTCTGCCAACCTTACGGCGGCATGGATCCGGCGCAGATGGAAGGCTATCTCACCAACAACTACG
>JBJHDE010000353.1:0-6166 GCA_050486385.1 Planctomycetales bacterium
GCGTTCGGTCATGGATCACCCCATCACCGCGACTGACCTGGGGGGCGAACATCCCGAACAAATCGGTTGCCGCCGGATCCTGGAACGCGGCACGGTCCACTTGCAGGGCGAACCGGCCACCTGGCGCCGCGACGATGGCACCCTCGAAGTGCAAGGCACCAGCGATGGTTGCCCGATCACATTGAAGGTCAACGCCGAAGGCGGCATCCTGTCGGGCTCCTGCGTGTGCCAGTATTTCTTGGAAAGTCGGCTCCGCCGCGGACCCTGTCGGCACCTGTTGGCGGCGCGGATGGTAGCGTTGAAAACACCGCAAGCCGGCCTGAGTTGGTTTCATCGCCTCAAGGCAACTTCCAATTGAGCCCAAGGATTGTCATCCCTCGCTGACCAGACGCCCACGAGAGTTGCATGCCACGAATTCCGTTTGAAGTGTTGTGATTTCGCATGATGTGTTGCGATCTCGTTTGAAGTGTTGTGATTTCGTTCGAAGTGTTGGCGGTGGAATGGGTTGTTCACAAAGTCATGAGTTTCGTTTCTCAATTTGTGTAGAGGATCCTTCGCAAGACCATTGGGCATGGTGGTTCGATCGAGACCGTCTTGCTGCGGCGCTCCGCCGTGGTGGATCGATTGTTACCGCGTGCGTCCCCAGGAGCGTTGGTCGGTTCGCCTTAGGCGTCCACCATCCTGGGACCACAACGAGCCGAGGCTTCCTCCAGGATGGTGGACGCCTAAGGCTGAGTGAACGCCCCTGGTCCTCGGCCCTGAGTCGATCGGACCGCCGTGCCCAACGGCCTTGCTTCCAGATTCACCCGTGCGGCCTGACGGCCAGCGACATCCGCGTTTCACAGAGGCACTGTTGATGGGTTGGTTCTCGCGTTTCTGGCAACGTGTCTTCGGCGGGTCGCCGCGCCCGTTCGAAACGCCGCCGCCGCGCGAACCGCCACGCCCCGCAGCGGCACCGGCCAACCCGTCGCCGCCGGCTTCATCGACCCCGGCCCCTCCCGTGCCGCCGCGGGAGTCGGGCTCGCCACCGCCAACGGAGTCGCGACCCGCGCGCTCCCGACCCGCCGACAAGCCCACCGCGGCCGAGACCGATCCCTTCGACCTGGGCCAGTACACGCCGATCTCGAATGCCGAACTGCGCGAGGCCCTGAAAGCCACCGGGGCCGGCCCTTGGATGGGGCGACGCGATCGGATTCCGCCAGTCGACGATCCGCGGACCCGGCTGATCGATCGCTCGATGGTGGCCTACGGCTTGATCACGCCCGAGGAACTGGCCGAGATCCACGCCGCCGGGGCGAAGATGGATCGGCTCAAACCCGATTCGCTGCTGCTGAGGCAAATGGCCCAGCAACAGGCCTTGCAAGCCGGTCAGGCCGAGCGCGAGGCCCGCCGTGCCCAGGCCCGCGCCGAAGCCGAGCAGCGTCGCCGCGCGCGGGCCGAAGCGATCGCCCACCGCCGGGCGACCGACATCGTGTATCTGGGGCGGGGTGTCTCGCAGGATCTGGCCCGCCGAACCGCGCAGGTCGAGCGGCTGGAAGAGCTGGGCTTACCGGTGCTGAGCACCCCGGGCGATGTGGCGGCCCTGTTGGAGATTGACATCCCCACGCTGCGCTGGCTGGCCTTCCATCACGAGGCCCCGCGGCTGGTGCATTATGCGCAATTCACAATCCCGAAAAGCTCCGGCGGCACGCGGCAACTCAGTGCCCCCCGGTACTTGCTGGCCCGTTGTCAGCAGCGCCTGCTGCGGGCCATCTTCGAGCAAGTGCCCACGCATCCGGCGGCCCACGGCTTTGTGAAGGGCCGTTCGACCCTGACCAACGCCACCGGGCATGTGGGCCGCGACGTGCTGATCAACTGCGACCTGGTCGACTTCTTCCCCTCCATCACCTGGACCCGGGTCACCGGGCTGTTGCGGGCGTTGGGCTATTCGCCCTGCGTGGCGGCGATCCTGGGGTTGTTGTGTACCGAGAGCCCTCGCCGTCGGGTTGGCTACGCGGGTCAAACCCGCTACGTGGCAGTGGGCCCGCGGTGCCTGCCGCAGGGAGCCGCCACCAGCCCGGCCTTGAGCAACCTGATTGCCTTCGGCCTGGACCGCCGTCTGGCCGACGCCGCGCAAACCTGGGGCTGGACCTACACCCGCTATGCCGACGATCTGACCTTTTCGGCCGATGGCGAAGCGGCGGAAACCGTGGGTCGCATGCTGGCCCGGATTCGCCACGTCGTCCAGGAGGAAAGCTTCGAGCTGCATCCCGGCAAGACCCGCGTGCAGCGGCCCAGCCGACGGCAATCGGTGACCGGCATTGTCGTCAACCAACAACCGGGGCTGCCCCGCGTGCATTTACGACGCCTGCGGGCGATTCTTCACCGCGCCAAGACCGAAGGCCTGGAGGCCCAGAATCGCGAAGGCCACCCCAACTTCACGGCCTGGCTGGCCGGGCATCTGGCATATGCGGCCATGGTGAACCCTCGGCAAGCGGCCCCCTTGCAGCAAGCCTTCAACGAGCTGACTGGCGGCTGATGTTTCATTGGGACCGGGGCCTGAAACTCACCCAGGCCGACCTGGCGTTGGATATCGCGCGGCGTCAGCCACGGAGTTTCATCAGCCATGCCCACGGCGACCACATCGCCCGACACATGCTGGCGTTTTGCACCCCCGAGACCGCCCGGCTGTATCGGCATCGCCTGGGGCAGCGCGATGTGTTCGAGCTGCCCTACCTGGAACCTCGCGAGTTTGCCGGCCTGACGCTGACGGCCTATCCGGCGGGACATTGCCTGGGCTCGGCCATGCTGTGGGCCAGCGATGGTCGCACCAGCCTGCTGTACACCGGCGACTTCAAACTGGGACCGGTCCGCACCAGCCGTCCGGCGGAATTGCCCACCGCCGATGTGCTGATCATGGAGAGCACCTACGGCCTGCCGCATTTTCGGCATCCCACGCCCGAGGCCATTCTGGCCAGCCTGGGCGAATGCCTGGAGGTGGCCAAGGCACAGCGACGGGTGCCGGTGTTCCAAGCCTACACGCTGGGCAAAGCCCAGGAACTGACCCGGTTGCTCAACGATCTGGGTGTGCCGGTCTTACAACAACGCGACGTCTTCCGCGTCAGCCGGGTGTACCAGGACTGCGGCGTCGACCTGGGTACGGTCGAAGAGTATCCCGGCTACTGGCGCCCCGGTTGGGCCGTGGTCGTGCCGCCCCGGTTTCATCAGTCCAAGCCGCTGCCCCGGCTGCCGCCCGCGCTGCAAATCGCCGTAACCGGTTGGGCCAGCGACCCGCGGATGTTGGCCAAATGGGGCGCCGATCGGGCGTTGGCCCTGTCCGACCATGCCGACTATGCCCAGTTGCTGGAGACGATCGACCGCGTCGGGCCGCGCGAGGTCTACGCCCTGCACGGCCCCGTCGAGTTCGTCGAATTGCTCCGCGCTCAAGGCATCGCCGCCTGGCGCGCCGATGGCCGCGATCGGCCGTAATGGCAATTCATCCCAGGGCCTTGCCCTGGGCTAACATAGGCGGCCCATTCAGGGCCGGAATCCGGTTCTCGACCCCATCGGGGTCGTTCTCCGAGCCCAGGCCGGGGGCCTGGGCGGATGATACTTCAAAGGTTCTCACCCCAGGCCACCCAGGCCCCGCACCCCCCAATGCGATCGGTCAACTCGATGCCCCAGGAGGGGCAACTTCCGAGGCGGCAAATCGGAAAAAAAGTTGAGGTGGGTGGATGGCCCGGATCGCGCCGAATGCATAACTCAAGAGGAATTGGGGGGTTAGTGCGAATAAAGCGATATTGACGCCTTTGGGGAGACGGCCTAGACTTTGCGACATTGGGAAGCTTGGCAATCTGGGGTTGGTCGAACACGCCGACCTCCACCCCGCCAGCACCCCAATTAGTTCGGTGCGATGCTCAGGCGGCTTATCGGTTGAGTCGCGGGCGTCAGGGAAGGCTCCGCCCGGGTTGGATCGTTTCGCAGGGGTGACACATCCCCGACGATCGGACTATCAGCAAAGGCTTCGCCATCACTTAGGGAGAGGGGTGGTCAGCATGAAGACCGTCTTCACGACAGGAGAGGCTGCCAAGATCTGCAAGGTCAGCCAACAAACCATTATCCGCTGCTTCGACTCCGGGCAGCTCAAGGGATTTCGCGTGCCGGGCAGCCGGTTCCGACGGATTCCCCGCGTGAATCTTTTCAGCTTTATGATGGACCACAACATTCCGACCGAAGCGCTGGAGAGCGGTCGCCGGAAGGTGTTGGTCGTCGACGACGATCTCGACCTGGTCGAGTTGATCACCGACGTCATCGAGCGCGACGGCCGTTTCGAGGTCCGCACCGTCAACAACGGCTTTGATGCCGGAATGATGGTCAAGGACTATCGGCCCGACCTGATTGTGCTGGACGTGATGCTGCCGGATATCAACGGCAAGGAAGTCTGCCAGCGGGTCCGTAGCGACAAGACCATGGACGAAGTCAAGATCATCTGCATCTCGGGGATGGTCGAGGAAGACAAGATCCAGGATCTCATGGATTCGGGGGCCAACGAGTTTATCCGCAAGCCCTTTATGGTGGATCGATTGCTCGAACGGATCTGCGATCTGCTCGACGTCGAAGCCCCGCAGGTCACCTGAACTTGACGGAGACCGGGCTTGCGGCTCCGCGTCGCGGTGGGGTTCGCCCTGCGCGCTGGCTTCCTCGGAGGTCGTCGCCCACGGGACCGTCACCCTCGGAGCCTGCCTTGCCGGCTCGTTGAAACCACCTCGTGCGCGAGAGGACCGTGCAACAGTTGCCGCCGCTGTCAGCCGAGTCCCTCGGCTGGCATCTTCCGACCACGGAATGGTCTGCCGCCGCCCTGGTGGAAGCCCTCGCAACCGACGATGTCGCGGTGCTAACCGCCGCCATCCACGAAGACCCGACTCTGCTGCTGTGGGCGGTCTGCCGCTCGGGTGGTGGTCTCGCGACCTGCCTGGATGCCGCCGAGTGGCTGCTCGACGGAGGTCTGGCGGAAGCCTGCGACCGCCGCCGCACCGCAGCCAGCGGGCCCCCGGCAGCCGCCGAAGTCTGGTCGCCGCCGGCTAGCGATTGGCGGCCCTGGGCCGACCTGGCCGCCGAGAGCATTCTGGCCGCCGAGGCCGCCGCACGACTGTGCCAGCATCGGGGCGATGTCCAGCGGGCCTACTTTCTGGGACTGCTGCACAAAGCGCCGGTGTGGATTGAGATGGCCTCGGCCAACCAGGCCGATCCGCGAGCCTTTCTGCCGGCCGAGTTGTACGAGACTCTGACCACTCTGGCCGGCGGCCCCGAAGCCGCCCTCGACGCCGAGACCCGCAGCGTGGCCGAAGCCACCGCCTGGCTGGCCGGCGACGACCT
This sequence comes from Planctomycetales bacterium, assembly GCA_050486385.1. Taxonomy (GTDB): domain Bacteria; phylum Planctomycetota; class Planctomycetia; order Pirellulales; family Pb10988; genus JBJHDE01. The sequence continues at coordinate 5,356 of JBJHDE010000353.1, forward strand.
GGGCGAAACGACCGCCGGGCTCGATCGGCAACGGATCCTCGAACGTCGCGAGCAAATGGCCGCCCTGTGGCTCAGCCCCTCGGAAATGGGGCCGCGTTACTGGCCGGCCGTGGCGGTTCGCATGCACCGCCTGTTGCAATCCCCCGAGGTTCCTCACGACGAGGCCAATCCCCACGAGGCCAATCCCCACGACCGCCGGGCGGCACTGGCCGAGTTTGCCGCCGGCGCCGGCCACGAGATCAACAATCCTCTGGCCAACATCAGTGGTCGCGCCCAGCTTTTGGCACGCGACGAATCGGACCCCTGGCGACGGCACGAGCTGGTCACCATCGAGGCCCAAGCGGCCCGGGTGCATCGGATGATTGCCGACCTGATGCTCTACGCCCGACCGCCCGAACCGCAACTCGAGGCCCTCGACCTGGTCCATTTACTGGACCAAGTGGTCGCCTCGGCCGCCGAACGCTGGCCCGAGACGACCGTCATCTGGGAGCCCGTGCATCAGAATGGCGAACTGTGGCTGGAGGCCGATCGTACCCAATTGCATGTGGCCCTGGATGCCGTGTTGGACAACGCCTGCCAACAGGCCCAGGATCGCGAAGTGCGGGTGATTGCCGGCCGCCTGAACGATGCCGAGGCCCGCGCCGGAAAGCCTGCGGGTTCCGTCCGCCTCGTGGCGATTTCCAAGATGCAGCTCCCACAGCGGGTTGAGGAAGTCCTGGACCAGGGCCACCGCCTGTTCGGCGAGAACCGGGTGCAGGAGGCACAAGGGAAGTGGCCGGACTGGATCGCGCGTTACCCGGGCGTGGAGCTT
>JBJHDE010000354.1:0-6153 GCA_050486385.1 Planctomycetales bacterium
CGAGGCCTTGGTTCCCACGCGGGCGATCACCCGTGGGCCCAAGCACCACTGGTTTGCCTATTACGACAAGTTGCAATTCGATCCCACCAACCGCCTGGTGCTGAGCAATCAGGTCGACTTCGAGGGCCGCACCCCGACGGCGGACGACAAGATCGGCGTGGGGTTGATCGACCTGGACGACAACGACCGCTGGACCCCACTGGGCACCAGCCAGGCCTGGGGCTGGCAGCAGGGCTGCATGCTGCAATGGCGACCGGGTAGCGCCGACGAGGTGCTGTGGAACGATCGGCAGGGCGACCGCTACGTGTGCCATGTGCTCAACATCAAGACCGGCGAAAAGCGGACCCTGCCCCGGCCGGTTTACGCCCTGAGCCCCGATGGCCGCTGGGCCGTGACCACCGACTTCGCCCGCTTGCAGGCCATGCGGCCCGGTTACGGCTACGCCGGATTGAAGGACGCCCACGCCGACCAGAAGGCGCCGAGCACGGCCGGCATCTGGCGGATGGACCTGGAGACCGGCGACAGCGAGCTGATTCTTCCCTATGCCCAAATCGCCGCGATGCCACATGCCGGCCAGGACGTCTCGGACCAATGGCACTGGTTCAACCACCTGCTGGTCAACACCGATGGCTCGCGGTTCATCTTTCTGAATCGCTGGCGTCCCGAGCCGGGGGGGCCGGAAGCCGCCCGGCTACGCTACACCACCCGGATGTTCACGGCCAACCTGGATGGTTCGGACCTGTATGTGCTGGACCCCTCGGGGTTCACGTCGCACTTTATTTGGCGCGATCCCGAACATGTGTGTGCCTGGACCCGCCCCGCGGGCCAGCCCAACGGCTTTTACCTGTTCCGCGACAAGACCGACCACATCGAGCCGGTCGGCCGAGGCGTGATGACCATCAACGGGCACAATACCTATGTACCCGAAACCGACGGGCAGTGGATTCTCAACGACACCTACCCCGACCGGCAAAGGCGGCAAACGCCCTATCTTTATCATGTGCCCACCAACACACGGCACGACCTGGGCCACTTCTACAGCCCGCCCGAGTACACCGGCGAGTGGCGGTGCGACACCCATCCCCGCAGCAGCAACGATGGCCGGCTGGTGACCATCGACTCGCCCCACGGCGGAACGGGTCGGCAGTTGTGGCTGCTGGAGGTGGGCGAGATTCTCGACGGCTAACGGCCCAAGGCCGACCAAACCGCCGTTCCCGGCACGCACAGCGGGCGAACCTGTCGGCACAATCGCCGCGGTTTGCCCGTCCCGTACCGCCGGCATGCGCCTCGACTGGGCCGAACCTGGGCAAAGCGGGTTGGTTGCGTGGCGAATTGATGAATGCCGATTCGTCCTTACGGTTTGGCTGATGAACCGTTCGCGGGCTGGCCGATGCATCTTAGGGAGTAGAAGCCCCCGGACCCTGGATGCACCGCCCGATTGGCGGACTCGCGGGCTGGGCTGGCAAACCACTGACCCCATGGCATGGTCGCATCCGGCTGGCCGGAGTCCGGCCGTACCCCGAGACGCGTTCGGAAGGAGTCTATTGTGAGACGATCGATCCCCCAATTGGCGCTTGCCGCGGCCATGATCCTGGTGCCGGCTGGGCTGGCCCAGGCCCAGTACGCTCCAGGTGCAAGCGGCCCGTACTTTCCGCGGCCCGCGATGCCGCAGTACTACCAGGCTCCTGTGGACCACGCGACCGCTGCCGGTCAGCCGGGCGTGCAGCAGGTGGGTAACATCGTGTTCAATCACGAGGTCGCCCCCGGCACCCCAGTCGAGTTTGCCTCGGCTAGCCAGCAGGCTGGTGCCTACGGCGCTCAGCAGACCTCGCATACCAAGAGCCAAGCCGTCGAGGCCCGGCTGGCGGAATTGGAAGCCCGCCTGGCCAGCTACGGCAAGGTGACTTTCGACGACCACAACGGCTGCTCGCCCTGCCAAAGCTGCGTGCCGGCCTGCACGCCCAAGAAGACCGGCGGCATCATCGCCGGGGGCGAGTTCCTGTTGCTGAAGCCGCACTTCGGCGACAATTCGGTGTTCAACGTCCTGCAAGCCGACACGGGCTTCACGACGATCGAGGACGCCGGCTTCAACTTCGACTACCAGCCCGCCTTCCGGACCTACCTTGGCTACGTCAGCGCCGAAGGCACCGGAATCGTGGCCACGTATTTCCACTTTCACCAGTCGGCCAACCCGCTGGCCTTCGCCGGCCAGGGACCGGGAACCGATCTGGCGACGTTCAACTACAACGTGTTCGACACCCCGCTGGGTCCGGGCATGAACCGCAGTGGCTTGGTGCAATTCGACGGGGAAGCCCTGGACGCTCGCTATAGCTTGAAGGTCCAGACCTTGGATCTTGAGGGCCTCCAGGAATTGGAAGTCCAGAACACGACGTTGACGTTCACCGGTGGCCTCCGCTACATGCGGCTGGAGCACCTCGCGAGCGTGGCCGGCGCCGCCTTCCCCGATCCCGTGGGCAGTGCCGCCATCGGTCCGTTGGGCTTCAATGCTGACAACACCTTCGAGGGCCTGGGCCCGACCGTGGCGATTGCCAGCCGCACGCCACTGTTTGGCTCGTCGCTGGCCTTGACCAGCATGCTGCGAGGGTCGGCCGTCTACGGCTCGCAGCGCGAGCGGTATTTCCTGAATGCGACCGACGCGGGCGCCCAGAACGTCGAGTTCCGCAGCAAGGACCACGACCTGGTCGGCGTGATCGAACTGCGGCTGGGTGCCGAGTACTCCCGCCCGGTGGGGGCCTACCGGCTGTTCGGCCGACTCGGGGCCGAAGGCCAGTACTACGCCGGCGGTGGCAGCCCACTCACCAATGGCGAAGTCCGCGATGCCGCCAGCGGCAACTTCGGCATGGTCGGCTACAGCTTCGGAGCCGGCATCGCCCGCTGATCCGCGACCCCTGGCTGCCACAGCGGCGGCGATGGGCATTCCGAACCAGTCTCCAAGGCACGCTTGGGCCCCCGGGTCCGAGCGTGCCTTGCGGCATTTCGGGGGATCGCGGGAATTTTCCGAGCGACGATGTGCGAAACTTAGTGGTAGAACGGATACTGAAATCGACTATTTCTCCCCGCACTGAGCGGGGGAGTTGTGGTGTTTTCGGTCGGGTCTCGTACAATACACTCAGGGTGGCCCCCGGTGGGATCTTGGCCGATCCCGCCCATAAGGGGTGGTTCTGGACGATCTTTTCTCCACTTCGTGGGAGTCGACTGCAATGAGGAACTTTGGTTTTCCCCAGCACCTAGGGCTGTGTGTCGTTGCGGCACTGCTGATGCCCGTCGCCGGTTGGGCGGATGAGTCCTCCGGCGGCAGCTCGGACGACAACGTCGTGTCGTTCATCAATAAGCAGGTCGAACAGACCTGGGAAGACTTCGGCGTCACCCCCAGCCCCGCGGCCACCGACGGCGAGTGGGTCCGGCGGGTGTATCTCGACCTGTTGGGTCGGGTGCCTTCGCTCAAGGAGACCCGCGACTTCCTCAACGACCGCGAATCCAACAAGCGGGCCCGGCTGGTCGATCGTCTGCTGTACGACGAAGACTACGAAATGGAGTTTGCCAACTACTGGTCGACCATCTGGACCAACATCCTGATTGGTCGCACTGGCGGCAACGATCGTCGTCGCCCGGTCAATCGCGAAGGCCTGGAGAAGTACGTCCGCGACGCCTACCTCCGCAACACCCCCTACGACAAGTTCGCCTGGGAGTTGGTCGGCGGCCGAGGCAACAACACCCCCGGCGAGCCCGAGTTCAACGGAGCCGTCAACTTCCTGCTGGATAATCTGCAAGAAGAGCAAGTGCCGGCCACCAACAAGGTCAGCCAAATCTTTCTGGGCCTGGGCGTGGGCTGCACCCAATGCCACAACCACCCGTTCAACGAGTGGAAGCAGGACCAGTTCTGGAGCATGAACGCCTTCTTCAAGCAGGCCAAGCCGCTGCGGACCTTCGAAGGCCGCGATGTGGTCAGCGCCCGCCTGGAGGACGAGGACTTCGCCGGCGAGGATAACAACCCCGACGAAGCCGCCATCTTCTACGAACTCCGCAACGGCCTGCTCAAGGTGGCCTATCCGCGGTTTGTCGACGGCACCGAGATCAATCCCTCGGGCTACGCCGAAGACGTGCGTCGTCGTGCCGAGTTGGCCGACCTGATTGTGGCCAGCCCCTACATGCGGCAGGCCGCCGTCAATCGGATGTGGAGCCACTTCTTCGGCTACGGCTTCACCAAGCCCGTCGACGACATGGGCCCCCACAACCCGCCCAGCCACCCCGAGTTGCTGGAGTTCCTGGCCGACGAGTTTCGGCAGTACGACTTCGACATGCGGAAGCTCATGCGGTGGATCGTGCTCAGCCGGCCCTACGCCCTGTCCAGCAAGGCCGTTTCGGGCAACAAGGCTGACGACCCCGGCGCCGGGACCACACCGCTGTTCAGCCGCTTCTACACCCGACAAATGACGGCCGAGCAGCTTTACGCCTCGTTGCTGACGGTCACCCAGGTCGACCAAACGGCTTCGACCCTGGAAGAGCAGAACCGCATTCGCAATCAGTGGTTGCAGCAGTTCACCACGAACTTCGGCAACGACGAGAACACCGAAGCGACCACCTTCAACGGCACCATCCCTCAGGCGCTGATGATGATGAACGGCGACCTGATGCAGCAGGCCATCAGCAGCAAGCCTGGCAGCTTGCTGCACCAACTCAGCAGCGGCGGGCAGCGACCGGCCGAACGGATCAACGCCATGTTTATGGCCGCCCTCAGCCGTGCCCCAACCAACCAAGAGGTCCAGGTGGCCAACCAGTTGCTGGGCGCCCGCGGAGGGGATGCCACCGCCGCCCTGCAAGACGTGTTCTGGGCGATCCTCAACAGCAACGAGTTCATCATCGTCCACTAAGTCGATCGCGAACTCTTCGGCGGGCCCTCGCTGCCCCACGCAAGCGAGGGCCCGCTTGCCACCCAGAACAGGGTGCCATTGAACTGAACGAATGTTTCGTCTGGTGTTCATCCACCGGATGGACCATTCTGAAGGCCGAGTGGCCGGGTCAGCCGGGGGACATCAGGTCGAGGGAGTCAAGCCCGCTCCACCTGAAAAAAACCGGCGAAAACCAACGACACCGCCACCACCTTCCCGGTATGAGGGATAACGTTTCAGGAGTTCAGCTCGAAAGCCTGCTCTCGGAAGTCACTCCTGCGTCGCTCAGCCAGAAACAACACACTCCCGTCCAATTTTTTGTTTCCACAAGGAGCCTGTGATGATTCATCAAACCCCGGCAGGAATGACCCGGCGGCACTTTATGCGGCACATGGCCGCTGGTGCCACGATGGCCGGTTCAGCCCTGGCCCTGACCCAGACCATGGCGCATGCCTCCGAGCAACTCCGCGCTCAAGGCAAGAGCTGCATCCTGATGTGGATGGGTGGTGGCCCGAGCACCATTGACATCTGGGATCTCAAGCCGGGTGCCCCGACCGGTGGTCCGTTCCGTCCCATCCAGACGGCCGCCACGGGCGTCCAGATCTGCGAGCACATGCCGATGACCGCCAAGGTCATGGATAAGGTCTCGCTGGTCCGCAGCATGAGCACCCGCGAGGCCGACCACGGCCGCGGTCGCTACTACATGCACACCGGCTATGTGCCCAATCCCAACATGGAGCACCCCAGCTACGGGGCCGTGTTGGCCCACGAGTTGGCTCAGCCCGACCACCCCATCCCGCCGTTCATCAGCGTCGGTGGGTCCAGTGCGGGCCCGGGCTTCCTGGGCATGCAGTATGCCCCGCTGGTGGTCAGCTCGAATGGCCAGATCCGCAACGTCGAGAACCGCAACGTCTCGCGGGAGCGGATGCAGCAGCGGATGTACATGCTGGGCGCCATCGAGAACCGCTTCATCAACGAGAATCGCGGCGAAATCGCGCAGGACCACAAGAAGATCCTGGAAAAGACCCAGGCCCTGATGTCCAGCGAGGAGATGACCGCCTTCCGCGTCAATCAGGAGCCGCCGGAAGTCCTTGAGCGCTACGGCGACAGCGGCTTCGCCCGCGGCCTGGTCCTCGCCCGGCGTCTGTCCGAGGCCGGCGTGCCGTTCATCGAAGTCGATTACGGCGGCTGGGACAACCACGGCAACATCTTCCCGACCCTGCAGGACACCAAGCTCCCGCTC
>JBJHDE010000355.1:0-6137 GCA_050486385.1 Planctomycetales bacterium
CTATGTGCTGGGCCTGGTGGCCATTGTCGAAATCACCGCGGGTACGTTCGACTCCATGCGGGCGATGGGCAACTTCATGGGCGGGTTCTTCGTGGCCTTCTCGTTCTTCAAGATGTTGAATCTTCGCGGCTTCGTGGATGCTTACCAGACCTACGACATCCTGGCCCGCCCGTTCCGGCCCTACGGCTATGTCTACCCGTTTCTTGAACTGGGGCTGGGGATCGCCTACCTGGTGCGGTTCCAGCCGGTGCTGACCAATGCGGTGACCCTGGTGGTCATGCTGGTGAGCCTGATCGGCGTGACCCAGGCCCTGCTGGAAAAGCGGCGGATCCAATGTGCCTGCCTGGGGACGGTGTTCAACCTGCCCATGACCAAGGTCACCTTCCTGGAAGACGCCCTGATGGCCGGCATGGCCGCCAGCATGTTGGTCATGCTGCTGGCCTGAGTTCGTGGGAGGCCCGACCCTCGATGGCCCCTTGGGCCGGCATAATCGCTACCATCGCTGCTATATGAACGGCTTGGGGCGCGAATCGCCCGGCGGGTCGGATTGGAGGCGGCGCGTGGCAGCGATGATGTCGATTCCTCCTCAGGGAAGGAAAATTCGGGTTGAATCGATGGGGAGTCGCGATGGTCCGCACCGCCCGCTCACTAGGAGTTGGCCTCGCGCTGGTCGTGGGGTTGGTGGGCTGTCAGGGGCCCATGCACACGGGCCAGGCCCGGGACGAGGCCTCGCCCACCGCGATCCAGCGGGGGCTGGCATCGGCCAGTGCTTGGGAAGCCTCCGCCTGGATTCAGACCGATTCGGCCGAGGGAGCCGCGGGCCAGGTGGCTCCGGTGGTCCATCGCGGTCCGACGGTCGCGGATGGAGGCCAAATCGAGGAGCCATCGCCGGATGATCCGCAAGCGCTGGTCGACCAGGCACTGGCGACTCATCCCTTGATCCGCCGACTCGGCTTCGAAGCCCAGGCCGCTTGGGCACGCCTGCCGCAGGTGCGGGCGTTGCCCGATCCGATGGCTCGCGGCTCGGTGTTCGGCGAACCCTTGGTCACGGCCGTGGGCGAGACCCGCGGCACGTTGATGCTCAGCCAGACAATTCCGTCACTCAAACGGCTTGATGCTCAAGGCCAGCAAGCCGCCTTCGAGGCCTTGATTCGCGACGAACAGGTTCGCGCCGCCCGGTTGCGGGTGGCTGCCGACGTCCGCGAGGCCTGGGCCCAACTCTATTTGCTTGGGCAATTGTTGCGGATCAACGCCACCAACGCCCAACTTGTGGAGTCGCTGGTGACGATTGCCTCGGCCCTAGTCGATGTGGGGCAGGCGACCGCTGGCGACGTGATTCTGGGAACCGTCGAGCTGAGCCGACTTGAAGAGCAGCGCGTGGTCCTGGAACAACAGCTTGAGTCCCGCAAGGCGATGCTCAATCAGTTGCTCAATCGGCCGGCCGATAGCCCACTGGGGGTCCCGTCCGCCTTACAGCCGGCCCCGGTGCGGCTGGTGCATGAAGAACTCCGTGGCTTGGCCTGGGAGTATCAACCCGCGGTGATCCAGGCCCAGCTTGATCGTCAGGCCACCGCCTGGGGCGTACGGGTCGCCCAACTGGAGCAGATCCCCAGTTTGACGTTCAGTTACGAACGCACATTTCTGCAGGTGAATCCCGGTTCTGGCGGTTCCGACGCCTGGCAGGTGGGCGTGGGCTTGAACGTGCCGGTCTGGCGTCAAAAGTACCTGGCCAGCCAGCGCGAGGCCCGACAGCGTCACTTCGGGGCTCAGATGAGCCTGGAAGAGGTCCAATGGTCGACCGATGCGGCTCTGCTGGACCTGCTGGAGCAGGCGCGGGCCGCCGAACAGACGGCCGATCTGTATCAGAGCACCATTTTGCCCCAAACCCGTCAGGGCCTGGAGGCCGATCAGCGGGCCTACGGCCAAGGGGCCGTGCAGTTCGAGCGGGTCATCGGCGGCGCGCGAACTCTGCTGACCGCCGAAGCCGCCTACCACCGCGCCGTGGCCGAGCGGTCCATCGCCCTGGCCCGATTGGAACAAACCGTCGGTTGGCCCTTGCCGCAGGAAGCGCCCCGCCTGCCCCCAGAGGGCGAACCCGGCCAACGCTGATTCCCCCGTCCTCGCGAGACCCTTCGCCAACCCGCCCCAAGCGGGCGGCAGGTTTACTTCGCGCTGGCCGACTCGGATAATGGTTGTGCCGGGCGGCCAATGGCGTCGGGTTGCGTTCCGGCTACCCCGAACGCGAGGACCGCGCGCATGGCCACCGACACACCGCCCCCCCAACCGCCCGCCGAGAATGCCGCTCCACCTGGCCGCAAGGCCGACGTGCGGTACTTTGTTCGTTTGGGCATTCAGGCGGGCGTCTTGCTGGCCGTAGGCGTGGGATTGATTGTTCTGCTGGGGGTGGCCCAACGGGTTGGTTGGCTGACCTCGGGTGACGTGGCGATCCCGGCCGAGGCCGCGGACAACGGCGTTTACACCTGCCCCATGCATCCACACATCCGACAGGGTTCGCCGGGCCGATGCCCCATTTGCGCGATGGCGCTGGAGCCCGCAACGCAGGTGTCCACGCGCAAAGCGAATGGCGACGACGACGAATGGAGCATTCGTATCGAACCGGCCGCCCGACGGCTGGCCAATATTCGCACCGCCGAGGTCGAACGGCGCACGGTCACCAAGACGCTACGATCGATTGGGCGGTTGGCCATCGATGAGAGTCGCCAGGCCAAGATCCCAGCTTATGTCGCTGGTCGCATCGAACGGCTATTCGCCGACTACACCGGTGTCGAAGTCCAACGCGGCGATCACCTGGCGGTGATCTACAGCCCGTCGCTGTATGCCGCGCAGGTGGAGTACCTGGAGGCGGGTCGCACGGTTGACGAGTTGGGCGATGGGGCCCTAAACAGCGTCCGCCGCGCGCAGCAACGGCTGCTCAGCGGCGCGCGGCAAAAGTTGGTAGAACTCGGTATGACCGACGAACAGCTTGACGCGCTGGATGACTCGGGCGAGCCCAAAGCGCGGTTGACGCTCTACGCCCCGCTGGGCGGCACGGTCATTGAAAAACCCGTGGTCGAAGGCATGTATGTCGAGGTCGGCGACCCCATCTACCGCATTGCCAATCTCTCGACTCTGTGGCTTTTGCTGCAGTTGTTTCCCGAAGACGCCTCGCTGATGCGGTTTGGTCAACGGGTCCATGTGGAAGTTCAATCGCTGCCCGGCCGCACCTTCGAGGGCCGAGTCGCTTTTGTCAGCCCGGTGGTCGATCCCCAAACCCGCACGGTCGATGTCCGCGTCGAATTGCTCAACGAACGACGCCTGCTGCGGCCGGGCGATTACGCACGCGCCGAGACGCGCATCCCCCTGGGCGGCGACCTCGGGGTCTACGATGCCGACCTTGCCGGGCGGTGGATCAGCCCCATGCACCCGCAGATTATCCGCGACGAGCCCGGAACTTGCCCGATTTGTGGCATGGAATTGGTGCCCGCCGAGCGATTTGGATTTGCCGAGGAACCGGTGCCCCAGGCCGAGGTGCTGGTCGTCCCACGATCGGCCGTCCTGCGGACCGGCGACACGAGCCTGATTTACGTCGAGGTCGAAGAGGGGCGATTCGAGATTCGCCCCGTGGAATTGGGCCGCGTGCTGCAAGACGAAGCCGTGATCGTTCAAGGAGTGGAAGAAGGTGAGCGCGTGGCCGTTCGCGGCAACTTTCTAATTGATTCGCAGATGCAGATTGCCGGCCAGCCCTCGTTGATTGATCCGACGCGAGCCACCACAAAGAAACCCCAGCGGCCCGAACCGCTGGACCTGGAGGCCACGCCCGAGGCATTTGCCGGAGACCTGGGCGAGCGGTTGGAACAACTTTACCGGGCTTATGCGGCGCTGGTTGAACCACTGGCCGAGGATCGCTTGCCCGAGGACCAGCAGGTGGCTGAAGTCGAACAACTGGCCCAGTGGCTGGCCACGGCCGAGGGGCTGCCCGAGGCATTGCGCGAACATGCGGAACGGATAGCCGATCAGGTGGCCCACCTGCATCATCTTTCCCTGGCAAAGGCCCGCGAGCGATTTCGCCCCCTGAGCCGGCATGTGCTGCACCTGGCGGCGGCCGCCAGGGGTGTGGATGCCGAAGAGGCGCTCATTCACTTTCACTGCAATATGGTCCCCGATGGCGGAGCCGATTGGCTGCAGATTGAACCGCCCACGGCCAATCCCTTCATGGGTGGAAAAATGCCGCGCTGCGCCACGCACCGGGCCGACTTGCCTCGGGCCCAGGTCGCGATGGACTCCCCCGGCGATCGACACGAGCAAGACTCATCGGATCCTGTTGACGAATCCGGCGACCCATCGGAGGCCAACAACCGCCGGATCTCGAATGACTCCCAGGGAGATTGAACGATGACATCACCGACTTGGCTTGCGATTCCTACGGGGCTCCTGATCAGCTTGCTGTGGATCAGCGGGTGTTCGCCCGCGGCCGAGCGCCCCGCGACGCCGCAAGTGGGCGGCGACGATGCGGCCGTGGCCCCCGAGGCCGCCGAGGGGCTGGCTTTGTTGGAGGATGCGTCGGTGCGGGCGGCCGCCATGCGGCAGCGAATCTGTCCGGTCAGCCAGGAGCCCTTGGGGTCGATGGGCAAACCCATTCTGTTGACCGTTGCCGATCGCGAGGTCTTTATCTGCTGCATCGGGTGTCAGGACAGCTTGGAGGCTGACCCCGAGAAGTATTTCGCGCGCCTGGACGACGTTTCCGCCGACCCCTGATGCCCCGATGCTGACCGCTGTCCTCCGGTTTGTCGTCAGCGAGCGATTGATCGTTCTTCTGCTGGCGGCGGGTCTGATTGTTGCCGGATGGTACGCCACCAGGACCGTGCCGTTTGATGCGATTCCCGACGTCGGCGAGAACCAGGTCATCGTCTTCGCCGAGTGGCCGGGCCGATCGCCGCGGGACATCGAAGACCAGATCACCTATCCCTTGTCGGTGGCCCTGCTGTCGGTGCCAGGGGCCGAGAGTGTCCGCGGCAAAAGCATGTTCGGCTTCAGCTTCGTCCAGGTGACGTTTGCTGATGCGACCAACTTCTACTGGGCCCGCACGCGGGTGCTGGAACAGCTCAGCGGCGTGGGGGCGCTGCTGCCCGAGGGCGTGCGTCCCCTGTTGGGCCCCGACGCCACGGCCCTGGGGCAAGTGCTGTACTACACGCTGACGCCGCCCGAGCGGGGCATGGATCTGGCGGAGTTGCGGTCGTTGCAGGACGATGTCGTCAAGCTTGACTTGCAGGCCGTCACTGGGGTCAGCGAGGTGGCCAGCATCGGTGGTCACGTGCGGCAGTACCAGATCGAGGTCGACCCCGATCGGCTGCGATATCATCAGGTCGGGCTGGATGAACTGCTGCAAGCGGTCCGCCGATCCAACATCGATGTTGGGGCCAAAACGGTCGAAAGCGGGCAGATGGAGTTCATCATCCGCGGCCGGGGCTTCCTGGGTGGCGGCGACCCCGAGCGGACCGTCACCGATCTGGAAAACTCAGTCGTCGTCTCGCGCGATGGCGTGCCCGTGCGGGTTCGCGACCTGGGCGCCGTGCAGATTGGCCCCGACTTTCGCCGGGGGGCGCTGGATCTCAACGGTGTCGAGGCCGTCGGCGGAATCGTGGTCATGCGGTTCGGCGAAAACCCCCACGATGTCATCCAGGCCGTCAAGCAGCGGATGGCCGCGCTGGAGCCCAGCCTGGGCGGCGCAAAGTTCAACCTGGTTTACGACCGTACCGAGCTGATCGACGAGACGATCACCACGCTGACCCACGCCCTGCAGGCCGAAGTGGTCATCTCGCTGGTCGTGGTGTTCCTGTTCTTGCTGCACCTGCGGACCAGCCTGGTGGTCGCCGTGACCCTGCCGCTGGCCGTATTGCTGGCCTTCGTGGCGATGCGGGTGTTTGGCGTGGATGCCAACATCATGTCGTTGGCGGGCATCGCCATTTCGATTGGCGAGATCATCGACCTGTCCATCATCGTCTCCGAAAACATCTATCGGCACCTGGCCGATTGGGAACGCGATGGTCAGCCAGGCGGACCTGATCAGCGACGCAGCGTCATTGTTCAAGCCGCCCGCGAAGTCGCCCCGGCCGTGATCACGGCGGTGAGCACCACCG
>JBJHDE010000356.1:0-1671 GCA_050486385.1 Planctomycetales bacterium
CCACCCGGCAACTCGAGCCCGGGGCCTCGGCGGCCGACCTGGCCAAGAGCATCAGCCACGGCCTGTTGAAGAAGGCCGTCGCGGCCGAGGTCGACGGCACGATCCGCGACCTGTCGTGGTCGTTGCACGAAGGCGCCACGGTGCGGATTCTCACCAAAGAGGACCGCCAGGCCCTGGACGTGCTGCGGCACAGCGCCGCGCACCTGATGGCCGACGCCATCACCCGCTTGTTCCCGCAGGCCCAATTGACGATTGGTCCGGCCGTGGAAGACGGGTTCTACTACGACATCTACTTGCCGGACGGCAAGATTACGCCCGACGACTTCCCGCGGATCGAGGCCGAGATGGTCCGCATCGCGGGCGAGAAGCATCCGTTCGTGCGGCGGGGTAACACGCCCGACGAAGCCCAAGCCTACTACGAGCGTTATCGGGCCCATGGCGGTGGCGAGAACAAGTTCAAGCGCGAGCTGGTCGAGGGCATCCGCGAGAAGGGCGAGGGCCTGTCGTTTTATGAACACGGCCAGTTTATCGACCTGTGCCGTGGTCCGCACGTGCCCGATACCGGCTGGCTGAAGCACGTCAAGCTGATGAAGGTGGCCGGCAGTTATTGGCGGGCCGATGCCAACCGTGAGCAATTGGTGCGGGTGTACGGTACGGCATTTTTCAGCAAGCAGGACCTGGACGACTATCTGCACTTCTTGGAAGAAGCTCGCCGCCGCGACCACCGCGTGCTGGGCGAGCAGCTCGACCTGTTCAGTTTTTCGGAAGATGCCCCGGGCTTTCCGTTCTTTCATTCGGGCGGGCAGGTGATTTGGAACCTGCTGGCCGGTTACATGCGTTCGCTGTTGCGTCGCCAAGGTTATCAAGAGGTCAAGACGCCGCAGATTCTGAGTGAAGAGCTGTGGCACAGGAGCGGCCACTACGAGAACTACCTGGAGAATATGTTCTTCACTAAGCACAAGCTGCGGGGTGAGAACGGTCCCGATATCGTAGAGGCCAAAGACGAGGACGAGCGCCCCCTGGCCGTGAAACCCATGAACTGCCCGGGGCACTGCGTGATCTACAAGACGCGGTTGCACAGTTATCGCGAACTGCCGCTGCGGATTGCCGAGATGGGCCTGGTCCACCGCCGGGAACTCTCGGGCGTGCGGCATGGGCTGTTCCGCGTGCAGGCGTTTACCCAGGACGATGCCCACCACTTTTGTACGCCCGAACAGATTGGCCCCGAGATCAAGCTGCTGATCGAGATGTTCAAGGAGGTCTACGCGGCCTTTGAACTGCACGATGTGCATATTGAACTTTCGACGCGGCCGGAGAAGAGCATCGGCAGCGACGCGATGTGGGAGCGGGCCGAGGCGGCGCTCAAGAGCACCCTGGACGAGCTGGGAATGGCCTACCAACTCAACGAGGGCGACGGGGCGTTTTACGGGCCGAAGATCGACTTTCACATCCGCGATTCGCTCAAGCGCAGTTGGCAGTGCGGGACGATCCAGCTCGACTTCTCGATGCCCGAGCGTTTCGGGCTGGAGTACGTGGGCAGCGACGACAAGCGGCACACCCCGGTGATGATCCACCGCGCCTGCTACGGCAGCATCGAGCGTTTCTTGGGAATCTTGATCGAGCACTTTGCCGGGGCGTTTCCCGCGTGGTTGGCCCCGGTGCAGGCCGTCG
>JBJHDE010000356.1:1681-6135 GCA_050486385.1 Planctomycetales bacterium
ACCGCGAGATGGAAGACTCCACCTCCGACTACGACAAGGAAAAGCTGCAGGAGCGGGTGGCGAAGCTCGCCGGCGGTGTGGCGGTGATCAAGGTGGGCGCGGCCACCGAGGTGGAGATGAAGGAGAAGAAGGCGCGGGTGGAGGATGCGCTGCACGCGACCCGCGCCGCGGTGGAGGAGGGCGTGGTCCCCGGAGGCGGGGTGGCGCTCATTCGCATGCAGGCCAAGATTCGCAATGCCAGCCTGCGTAAGATTCCCTACGTGTTGGTCGTGGGCGAGAAAGAAGCCGCCGCCGGCGCCGTGAATGTTCGCAGCCGCGATTCCGGTGAACTGGGCACGATGTCGCTGGATGAGTTTCTTGCCTCGCAAGGACCGTGGCACAAGGGAGCCGCCGGCGAAGTGCAAGCAATCGGAATAGGATGAACTGGCCCTGAACCAGGGACGCGGGATGGGGCGAGGCGCTGGCCGCCTCGAACAGGCCGGCCGTTGCGAGGTGCCGAGGGCACACCCAGCGGCACGTGGATTTCCAACGTCCCCATGAATGAGCGAGGCCCTGATGAAGACCGATTTCGCGATCATCCCCTCGGCCGACGAGTTGGCCGCGCTGAACCGCGATCTGACCTTCCCGCCCGTCACTAATCCGTCGCCGCGGGTGCTGTCACACGAGGACCTGGAGCGCTACAACCGCGAGGGCTTTCTCTCGGGGATTCGCATCTTCGACGACGCCGAGATCCGCGGGATTCGTCAGTATTTTGACGATTTGCTGGCCCGGGTCCTGGCCGCTGGCGGAGACAGTTACTCGATCAATTCGGCCCATCTGAAATATGGCCGGGTCTGGGACCTGTTGACCGAGCCGCGGATCGTGGATCGCGTGGCCGATCTGCTGGGCGAGGATTGCGTGGGGTGGGGCGCGCACTTCTTTTGCAAACTACCCCGCGACGGCAAGACCGTGGCCTGGCACCAGGATGTGAGCTACTGGCCGCTGTCGGCCGCCGGTACCGTGACCGTGTGGCTGGCCATCGACGATGCCGACCGCGAGAACGCCTGCATGCAAGTGATTCCCGGCAGCCACCTGCACGGGGCCATCGAGTATCGCGAAAGCGACTCCGGCGAAGACAACGTGCTGAATCAAACGGTCGATGCGGTCGAACGGTTCGGTCAGCCGGTGGGCTGCGAGCTGGCGGCGGGCGAGGTCTCGATGCATACCGACCTGTTGTTGCACGGATCCGAAGCCAATCTCTCGGACCGCCGACGCTGCGGGCTGACCCTGCGTTACTGCCCGGCCTCAATTCGCGCGGCGTTGGATTGGAATTACAAAGGCGTGATCGTGCGGGGCAGCGACCCCAGCGGTCATTGGATGAACCCGGCTCGGCCCCAAACCGACTGAAACCCCGGGGCCGCCAGCGATTATGAAAATCAGTTCCATCCCGCAGTTGTATCGCGATCTCAATCGGTCGATCGCCATCATTGGTGTGCTCAGCCGCTATGGTCTGGCCGATTGGATCCAGCGGTTGGACCTGGATTTCGCCAAGGGTCTGTTCAAGGATCAGCAAGGCAACCGCCTGGCGGATCTTTCGTTGGAGACCCGCGTACGGATGGCCCTAATGGAGTTGGGCCCCACGTTTATTAAGTTTGGGCAAATTCTCAGCACCCGGCCCGATCTTGTGGGGCCGCGGATGGCCAACGAGCTGACCGCCCTGCAAGAGGACGCCCCGGCCGATCCGCCACATGTGGTTCGTGCCACCATGTTGGCCGAACTGGGGCGACCGCTCGAGATGTTCTTCGCCCAATTTTCCGATGTGCCCATCGCCTCGGCCTCGATCGGTCAGGTACACGAGGCCGTGTTGCTGGACGGCCGCGATGTGGTGGTCAAGGTCCAACACGATCGTATCCGCCAACGGGTCCACGTGGACCTGGAGATCCTAGCCGGCATGGCCGAGTTGGCCGCGGGCGTGCCCGAACTGCAACCCTATCGCCCGCGGGAAACCGTCGCCGAGTTTCAACGGTCGCTGCTGCGCGAACTCGATTTTGGTCGCGAAGAGCGCAACTTGCAGGAGTTTGGTCGCAACTTCGCCGAAGATACGACCGTCAAGTTTCCGGCCCCAATTAGCGAGCTTTGCACGCCGCGGGTGCTGACCATGCAGCGACTGCGAGGCATCAAACTGGGGCAGGTCGGGCAGCTCCAGCAGGCGGGCTACGACTTGCAGGATCTCGCCCGCCGCGGGGCTGAAGCCTTTTTGAAAATGATCTTCGAGCACGGCTTCTACCACGCCGATCCGCATGCGGGCAACCTGCTGGTGTTGGATGGCGGTGTGATTGGCATTCTGGATTGTGGCATGGTCGGCCGGGTCGATGAACCGCTGCGCGAACAGATCGAGGAATTGCTGTTGGCCATTTATGGCCGCGATCCCGGGCAGCTCAAGGATGTGGTCATGCGGATTGGCCAGGTCCCCAGTGGCGTGGACACCGCCAGTTTGCAGTACGACCTGTCCGAGTTCGTCTCGCACTATGTCAACGTGCCGTTGGATCGGCTCGACCTGAGCACACTGCTCAACGAGATGACCGAGCTGCTGCGGCAGTATCACATTCTGCTGCCACCAGCGCTGTCGATGCTGGTGAAAAGCCTGATCATGCTGGAAGGCACCGGACGGCTGCTGCATCCGCGACTGAGCCTGACCGAGATGGCAGCTCCGTTTCAAAAGCGGTTGCTGTGGCAACGCTTCTCGCCGGCGCGGCAAATTAAGCGGTTCATGCACATCGCCCGAGAATGGGAACGGCTGGGCACCCGACTGCCACGGCAAATTACCGATCTGTTGGATCAGGCCCAGGCCGGGCGGGTCGAGGTCCACCTGGAGCACCACGGGCTGGAGCCCTCGGTCAATCGGCTGGTGATTGGCCTGTACGCCAGCGCCCTGTTCGTGGGCGGCGCGTTGATGATGAGTTTCGAGGCTGGCCCGCTGTTTCTCAGAACCAGCGTGCTGGGCCTGCTGGCGATTGTCACCAGCGGGGTGTTGGGCTTTCGGGTGTTCTGGGCCATTCGCCGCAGCGGCCAGTTGAACCGGCAAAGCTCGCCCGACGACCGCTGAGCTGGCGATGCGGGGCCTGACTCACCGATCGATGTCGTTGTCCGCGGCGGATGACTCCTCGGCCGGGGACCCTTCGCTGGCTGGGGGCCAGTGAGGGCCGGTGAGTCCTTCGTCGGCCGACTTGCTTCGCCCGGTGCGGACACCCAGATTGGCCAGGGTGGCTTCGAGCCGCTGATTGAGCTGTTCGAGTTCGGCCAGCACGTGGTCTTGCAGGCTCTCGAGGTGATCGAGGATGGGCCGCTCCGAGGCGTCGGGCGAAGACATGGCAGGCCGGGGCGTTTGGGGGAAGTCGCGAAGGCGAACTGTCGCCCTGCACCCTCATTCATCGGCCAACTCGCCGGGTCGAATTCACTCCACACTCGGACTCACTCGGCCAGATGCCGCCCGGCCGATGCCAGGAGATTGCCGGCTGCCTAAACTAGGAGGATTGCCACGACCGTTGGTTCCGTCCCCGACGATCGTGGGTGGTGCATTAGGGACGACGAGCGACGAGACAGGCCTCCATGATCTTTGATCCCCTGTACTTTTTGCTGCTGATCCCCCCAGTCTTGCTGGGCTTTTGGGCCCAGTATCAAGTGCAGCACACCTACTCGGTCGCCAGTCGCGTGCCGGCGGGCATGAGCGGAGCCGCCGCGGCACGGGCGATCCTGGATCGGTGGGGCCTGCACGATGTGGGCATCGAGATGGTTGGCGGCACCCTGAGCGATCACTACGACCCCCGACACAAGGTGCTGCGGCTCAGCCAGGACGTGTACCATGGCCGATCGGCCGCGGCGGTGGGCATCGCGGCCCACGAGGCCGGCCACGCCTTGCAGGATGCCGAGCGGTACTCGCCGTTGGTGATTCGCAACGCGGCGGTGCCGTTGGCCAGTTTCGGCAGTGGGGCGGGCATCTACATCGTGCTGTTTGGGCTGATGCTCAGTCAGACGCCGCTGGGGCCGGTGCTGATTCTGGCCGGCATCGGGCTGTACGCCACCTTTGTCTTCTTTCAACTCATCAATCTGCCGGTCGAGTACGATGCCAGCAGCCGGGCTAAACGGCAATTGACGGAGATGGGCATCACCGACACCCAGCAGGGACCGTACATCCAGAAGATGCTCTCGGCGGCGGCCCTGACCTACGTGGCCGCGACCCTCAGCGCGGTAATGACGCTGGTCTATCTGCTGATCCGCTTCGCGGGCCAACGCGGCAGCCACTCGTAAGGCGCGGCGAATCGGGCGTGGCCGCTGTGGCCGGAATCACTTTTTGCCGGAATCACTTGCGTCGGCGTTTGCCCTTCCGCCGCCGCTGGGCGGCCGACTCCTGCCGGACGGGCTCGTCGTCCGCGTTCGTGACGTAGCGCGCCACGTAGCGCTCCACCGATGCCGCA
>JBJHDE010000357.1:0-3544 GCA_050486385.1 Planctomycetales bacterium
GTCTTCACAAATGCCAAACGGTTGTTCGGCGATCATCGGCCCGTTGACGGCACGAATCGTCCAGCGGCTGCGCAGTCGGGTGCGATACTGGCCCTCGATCCGTCGCGATGTGTAACCCTCGATGGCCGCGTACAACAGCACGGGCTGCCCAGCGCGAAACGCCTGATCTTCGAACGGCTCGAACGAACCGAAACTCTCGATCGCCCGGCAGAAGGCCAAGTCGCGAATGGCCAGCTCGGGCTCGCGGGAAGGAACCGCCTCGGTGGACGGCGCAGGTTGGATGGGTGAAGTCGGCTCGAACTTGGCCAGCGACTCGGTCGACGCGCCCGCCGCGGCCGGCAAGGCCGCCTGCCAGGCCGAATCGCGAAGCGAGTCCAACGGCTCGGGCGGGCAATCCTCGGCACAGGCCGATGGGGGTTCGATCCACTCGTCGCCGATCCGCAACGAAGCAAACGGCATGCACACCGTTTGATCGCCCCAGGTGCCGCCCAACCAGGGCGAGTCCAGGTCCAGCGGCTCGCGGTCCGCCGGGGGCTCGGCCGCGATTGGTTCGTGATGCACGACCGCTCGGACGGGCGAATCGCCGGGGTTCGAGGGTGGCTCACCCGAATGCGTGGCGACCTCATCGACGCTTTCCGGTGGATCGGCGTCGAGGGGTTCGGCCTCCAGGGGTTGGATCGGCCGCAGGGTCGCGGTTTCGCCTTGTGAGGGATCGCCCGGCGCCTGGGTCGCGGCCATCCACCGCGCACAGCCCGGGGCCACCGGCACCACCAACAGCAGGACGAGGAGCAGTCGCCGCACGCGGCCACCTCGCAGGAAAACGCCCATGACGGGCCAGGACGGAATCGACGGCTGCCAGACAAGACCGCTCGCAAGCGGCAACGGCAGCTTCCAGGGGGCAGAACCATAACCCATCGGCCCGCGGCTGCCAACACGATTTTCTGGGCTCACGCCACCGGGAGCCGGCGAACCGGGCGTGGGGGCTTGCCTGTCTTGTCCAGATCACCCGCCGCAGAGGTCCGATGGCCTTGACCACCGCCGGCCATGGGGACGAGACTCAAAGGTGAATGCGATTCCCACTTGGCTGGCAGTGCGATAGACCATGGATGAAGCCGTTACCCAACCCCTCGACGCGGTGGCCCGGATCCGCCGTGGGTTGAGCGAGGTCATGCAAAGCGACCGCTTTCGGCTGCACCGCGAGCTGGAGAATTTGACTCGACTCATCCAACAGGGACAGCCCCACGATCAGAAGCTGGCGCGAGTCGAGGAGCGTTTCGAAGCCAGCAAGGCCCGCCGGGCCGATCGCCGCGACAACCTGCCGCCGGTGACCTTTGACGAGTCGTTGCCGGTCGCCCTGCGGCGGGAGGAGATTGCCGCGACGATCCGCGATCATCAGGTGATTGTGCTGTGTGGCGAAACTGGCAGCGGCAAGAGCACCCAGCTCCCCAAGATTTGCCTGGAAGCCGGGCGGGGCATCGGCGGTTGGATTGGCCACACCCAGCCCCGGCGGATTGCCGCCCGTAGCGTGGCGGCCCGGGTGGCCGAAGAGCTGGGCACGCCGCTGGGCCGGCATGTGGGCTACAAGGTTCGCTTTACGGACGCGACCAGCGAGCGGACCTACATCAAGCTGATGACCGACGGCATTCTGCTGGCCGAGAGCGCCCACGACCGCTTTCTGGATCAGTACGATACGCTGATCATCGACGAGGCCCACGAGCGCAGCCTGAACATCGACTTCTTGCTGGGCTTGCTCAAGCGGTTGGTTCCACGCCGGCGGGATCTGAAAATCATCATCACTTCGGCCACGCTCGACGCGGCACGGTTTGCCGATCACTTTGCCGAAGTCGCCGGCACGGTGCCCGTGATTGAAGTTGCTGGACGAACCTTTCCGGTGGATGTTGTTTATCGACCGCCGGACGAATCCGAAGACGAAAGCGACGACAGCGGCGAGTTTCAACACATCCTGGCCGCGGTCGACGAAGTCGCCTCGCTTGATGCCGGCGACATGTTGATTTTTATGCCGACCGAGCGGGCGATTCACGAACTGGCCAAGCGGCTGCGTGGTCGCACATTGCCGGGCGATTCCCGTGGCCAGCAGACCGAAGTGTTGCCGTTGTACGCGCGGCTTTCCAATAACGATCAACAGAAGGTGTTTCGCCCCGCGCGGTGGCGGCGGATTGTGATTGCCACCAACGTGGCCGAAAGCTCGCTGACCGTGCCGGGCATTCGTTATGTGATTGATCCCGGGACCGTACGGCTGAGCCGTTACAGCCCGCGGACCCAAATGCAACGGCTGCCGATTGAGCCCATCAGCCAGGCCTCGGCCAAGCAGCGGATGGGCCGCTGCGGCCGGGTGGGCCCGGGCGTGTGCCTGCGGTTGTACAGCGAGACCGATTTGCTGGGCCGACCGGCTTACACCCCGCCGGAGATTCAACGCACGAATCTGGCCAGTGTGATCCTGCAGCTTTTGAACCTGCGGCTGGGCTCGATCGAGGACTTTCCGTTTCTCGAGCCACCTCGATCGGATGCCATCCGCGATGGTTACAAAACACTGTTTGAACTGGGCGCCATCGACGAGGAGCGTCGGCTCACCGAACGGGGACGCCGCATGGCGCGGCTGCCGGTGGACCCCCGCATCGCCCGCATGATCCTGGCCGCCGATGAAGAGGCCTGTCTGAGCGAGATGCTGGTCATCGCGTCGGCTCTTGAGGTGCAGGATCCCCGCGAACGCCCGCTCGAAAAGCAGCAGGCCGCCGACGAGGCCCATCAGAAGTTTGCTCACGAGGAGTCTGACTTTTTGGGTTACCTGAAGCTGTGGGATTTCTATCAGCGTTTGAAAGGCGATCTCTCGCGGAATCAGTTGCAAAAGGCCTGCCGCCAGAACTTTCTGTCTTACAATCGACTGCGAGAATGGGCGGATGTTCACAGCCAACTGCGTACCATGGTTGAAGACAGCGGCCTGCGGCCTCAGCCCCGCCGCGACGACAGCGCGGCGATTCACCGGGCGTTGTTGGCGGGACTGTTAACCAACATCGCCCAGAAGACCGAAGTTCACGAGTACATGGTCGCCGGCGGAACCAAGGCGTTTTTGTGGCCAGGCAGTTCGCTGGGGGAACGCAAACCGGCGTGGATCGTGGCGGCCGAGTTGATTGAGACCAATCGCCGCTATCTGCGTTGTGCGGCGCGGATTCAACCGAACTGGATTGAACCGCTGGCTGGCCATTTGGTGAAATATCAGCACAGCGATCCCCTCTGGAATCGTGAAACCGGACTGGTCGAGGCCAACGAGCGGGTCACGCTGGCCGGGCTGACCATCGTACCCCGCCGACGTGTGCGCTATGGCCCCATCAACCCGGCCGTGGCGCGGACGATCTTTATTCAATCGGCCCTGGTCGAAGCCGATTTCGACACCCAGCAGACCTTTTTCAAACACAATCAGGCCCTGATTGAAGAAGTAGAAACCGCCCAAGCCAAGGCCCGCCGCCGCGATTTGTTATTGGGCGAACGCGCGCGGTACGAGTTTTACGATCGCCGCCTTCCGTTC
>JBJHDE010000357.1:3554-6124 GCA_050486385.1 Planctomycetales bacterium
CGTTCGACGTGTACGATGCCCCCACGCTCAAACGTTGGCTCCGCACGGTCGAGCCCAAGAACCCCGACATCCTGTTCATGCAGCGCGGCGACCTGGTCCGCGACGAGGACGAGCGGGTCACGCCGACGAATTTTCCCGAGTCGTTCGATGCCGGAAGCCTGCGACTGCCGCTGGCCTATCAACATGATCCCGGCGGCCAGGACGACGGCTTGACCGTCACGGTGCCGGCCGAGGGCGTAGGGCAACTCGATCCGCAGCACCTGAGTTGGCTGGTGCCTGGGCTGTTGGAAGAGAAAGTCGCGGCGCTCATCAAGACCCTGCCCAAACCCATTCGCCGGCACTTCGTGCCCGCCCCGCAAACCGCGCGGCGGGTGGTCGGCCGCTTGGAGTTCGGCAAGGGTTCGCTGGTCAAGCAACTGGCCGAGACCCTCTCGCGGATCTCGCACTCGGTGATCCCGCCCGAGGCCTTCGAGCCCGACCGCCTGCCCGATCACCTGCGGATGAACGTGCGGGTGGTGGACGAGCACGGGCAGACGCTCAGCCAGGGCCGCGACCTGGCCCTTGTCCGCCGCGACTTGGGACTCGAGAGTGACACGGCGGCCGATGGTTCGCGGCGATCCGCGGCCCGTGGCCCGCTGGAGTTGGAATATCCCGAAGGCCAATCGCCCACGCCCGAGCCCGTGAGCCAGTGGGTGTTTGGCGATTTGCCCGAGCACGTGGAACTCGAACGGAATCGCCAGAAGCTGGTGGCTTATCCGTGCCTGGTGGATGCCGGCGAAGGAGTGCTGCTGAAGTTGGTGACCGATCGCGACGCGGCCGACCGGCGGAGTTGGCAGGGCCTGCGACGACTGTTGATGCTGTCGAAGGCCCGGCGGGAACTGAAAGCCCAGCGGGATTACCTGCCCGACTGGTCGAAGATGCAGCTTGCCATGGCCAGTTTGCCAGGCGCCGGGCGACTGCCCGACGAGATCCTTGAGCTGCTGGCCGAGCAAGCCATGCTCACCGCCCAAGCCGCCGGCACACCGCGGCCCCGCAGCGAGGCCGAGTTTCAGCAGTGGCTGCGGCGGGCGACCGCGGCGATTGGTCCCGCGGTCCAAGAGGTCACGCCGGTGCTGGGACCGTTGTTTCAGGACTATCACCAGAGTCGTCTGGCCCTGGAGACCTCGCCCGGTCGCCAGCCCACGAGTCAATGGCACGAATCGGTCAGCGATATGCTCGACCAGATGGCCCACCTGGTGGCCAGCGGCTTCTTGCTGAGCACGCCGTGGACCTGGCTTAGAAACTTTCCGCGGTACTTCCGGGCGATGCGGGTGCGGCTGGATAAGCTGTCGGCCGGGCTGCTGGCCCGCGATCGCGAGCACATGCAGGAACTTCGCCCGCGATGGCAGATGTACAAGACCCGCCGCAAGGTTTTGCGGGCCCAGGGGATTGAAGATCCGGAGCTGGAGCAGTTTCGTTGGATGTTGGAGGAGTGGCGGGTCTCGTTGTTTGCGCAGACGCTGGGCACGGCGCTGCCGGTCAGCCAACGGCGGCTGGATAAGCAGTGGGCCAAGGTGCGATTGGATTGAGCGGCTGAACGGCCGTTGGGGTCAACGACGCCGCTTCAACTGCGAGCGGCGGTTCAGATACGAGACCAACACCTCGGCCATGTCGCGGCTGGTGTCGATCAGCAATCGCTCGCAACGGTTCCGCTGGCAGATGCGTTCGAGTTCGTCGTTGAACTTCTCGACCTCGGCCAGGTAGCCGCGGCGGATGTCCTCGGTTTGCGTGACGAATTCGTCGGCCGATTCCAGCCCGATGAACTTGACCATCCCTTCAAACTCGAAGGTCAGTTCGTGGTGGTGAAGCACTTGCAGCAGGACCACCTCGTGCCGGTAGTACCGCAAGCGTTGCAGGGCCTGCTCAAGACCGGGCAGGTCGTCGGTGAAGAAGTCGCTGAAGATCAGCACGATTTCGCGCCGCCCGGTACGGCCGGCCAGTTCGGTCAGGCAGTTGGCCAGGCGGGTTTTCTCGACGGCTTCGCTGCGATCCAACACCGAGGTCATGCGAAGAATCTGGGCCATCGAGTTGCTGGGCGGCAGGGTGCCGCGGACCGCATCGTCGAAGACGCCCAACGAGACCTTATCGCTTTGCCGTACGATGGCGTGTCCCAGCGTGGCCAGCATCCGCTGGGCGTAGCGAAGCTTTTGCTCTTCGCCTTCGCCGTAGCGCATGCTGGCGCTGGTGTCCAGGAAGAGATGGCAGACGAGGTTCGTCTCCATCTCGTACTGTTTGATGAAGTATTTGTCGCGCGTGTAATACAGACGCCAGTCGATATGCCTCGGGTCGTCTCCCCACACATACTCCCTGTGGCCGGCGAACTCGACCGCGAACCCCGACAACGGCGACTTGTGACCGCCGGCCAGATTTCCCTGCACCAGCCCCCGCGGCTCGATCGGTCGATCGGCCATCCGGCTGAGCACCTCGGGATTCAAATATCGCGATAGAATACTGTTTGACACCGGTTAGCTTTCGACAAAGCCGGCCCCACCGGGACCGGTTGACAGGCGGAGGAATATCCAACAGGGCGG
>JBJHDE010000358.1:0-6108 GCA_050486385.1 Planctomycetales bacterium
GGACCTGACCGATGGTGTCGGCCTGGCCGCCCATTTCCCACCGCTTCGGGCTGATCTACGTCGATCAGGTCTGGAATGGCAGGAGTCGACGGGCCTGCACCGACTACGTGGTAATGGTCTCTCATCGGCAGCCTGAGGGCGAGTCGTCGTAGAAGGATCCATCAGGCCACGGACCTCATCGACCAAATCGCTTCAATCGCCAGCGATGCTACTGCTGGCGGTGCTGGGATTGTGGATGGGGTTTGGAAGGCCCCTTGAGTGGCCGATTCTGCACGATGGGCGCGGGGCGGCGCGGCTGTTGGGGGGACTGCGGGCTGGTGAGGGGTTGGGAACACACCCTGCCTGAGGGGGCGGAGGGATTCTTCACCCCGCGCGGACTCAACGATTGTACGGATTTGGTCGATAGAACCGATTGCAGGGGAGAATCCGGCTTGTCGAATGAGGGGAGATGCGGTAACAGTGTCCGCCGCGTCCGGGAATCGGCCCGGCCTGCGGAGTCCGCGTGTGAATCGTCCGCTGGATTGTTCGTGGTTGTCGGGATCTGCGAGGAATATTCGGCGTGCGGCATCTGAGGTCACCCCGACCGCTGGATGTCCCGCTTGAAGTGTAGGTCCGGCGGCGTGAAACATGAGGCGGATCTTGTCCCTTAGGCTCTCGAGTCTCGTCCCTGAGCCTGCACGCGGCGTGTTCACGACCTGGCGAAGGATGGCCATGCAAGCGGCTCATAGCCTGTTCGCACTCCCGCGCTGTTGCCTGGTGGCCTTGCTGGCCACCGCGACGGTGTTTGCTGCCCTGGTCGAGGCTCAACCTCGGTTCGAGCAGGTACCGCCGCCGGCTCCGGCAGGCAATCTTCCACCGCCTGGCGGCAATCTTCCGCCACCCGGGAGCGGTCCCGCACCGCCCAACCGCGCGGCGCCTCAGGACAACCAGGCCCCCAGCAGCAACATCGTGGTCGAGGTCCGCATCGAGGGCAATCGCACGGTGCCGTTGTCCAAGATCCGCCCCCACCTCCGCATCCGCGAAGGCCGCGAGTTCAGCAACGCCCAGGTCGTCGAGGACAAGCGGGCGTTGATCTCGACCCGCATGTTTGTCGACGTGCGACCGGCGATCGATCATACGCCCGAGGGCATTGTCGTCATCTACAGCGTGGTGGAGCGGCCGGTGTTGCAGGAGGTTCGCTATGAGGGCAACTTCTATGTGCGGACCAACGCTTTGAAGAAGGAAACGAGTCTCAAGCCGGGTGAGTCGCACGATCCGGTGGCCGTGGCCGAGGCGCGGCGGAAGCTGGTCGACCTTTACGAACGGCGGGGCTTCAACCAGGTCGAGATCGAGGTGCTCGAGGGGCTGAGCCCCAACGACCGCCGGGCGATCTTTCGGATTCATGAAGGCCCGCGGCAGAAGGTCCAGTCGATTCAATTCGTGGGCAATCGCGATATCAGTTCGGCCCTGTTGCAAACCAAGCTCGAAACCTCGGTGGCCTGGGGCAGCTATGTGTTCCTGCCGACCGCCTGGCAGATTGTGTTTGGCGACTACGATCCCGAACGCCTGGACGGTGACGTCGACAAGCTGCAGGCTTATTATCACAGCCTGGGCTACTGGAGCGTCCGTATCAGTCGGACGGTGGAGTTTGATGCCAACCGCGAGCGGGTCTACGTGACCTTTGTGATTGACGAAGGGCCACGGTTCCAGGTCAACGACATCACCATCGTCGGTAACGATTTGCACTCGACCGACGAGCTGATGGGTATGATGCGGCTCAAGGCGGGTGATCTGTTCTTGCAGGGGACACTCCAAGAGGATGTGGCTCGGATCAAAGACCTGTACGGCGGCCAGGGTCATGTGTTTGCCGATGTTCAGCCGGATATCCGCTTTCTGGAGGAGCCGGCCAAGTTGGACATTGTGTATCACCTGGCCGAGGGCGCGCGGTACCGCGTAGGCCGGATCAATGTGAAGGTTGAAGGCGAGTTTCCGCACACCCGCGTCACCACGGTGCTGAACAAGATCAGCCTGGCACCGGGCGATGTGATGGATATTCGCGAACTCCGCGACAGCGAACGCCGCCTGCGGGCGGCGGGGATTTTTAAGGTCGATCCCTCGACCGGCAGC
This sequence comes from Planctomycetales bacterium, assembly GCA_050486385.1. Lineage (GTDB taxonomy): Bacteria > Planctomycetota > Planctomycetia > Pirellulales > Pb10988 > JBJHDE01. Next base: position 2,107 of record JBJHDE010000358.1, read on the forward strand.
ATGCCGCGGATCACCTTCAGTGCGCCTGGCGGTCCCCGAGGCGGTTCGATGCGGGGACAAAGCCCCGACATGCCCGTCGACCCCGAGCTGATTGAAGTCAACATCTGGGAGCCCGGCAGCCTGCCCGAGGACCTGGAAGGCCAGGAGATTCCCGTCGAAGCCGTCGAGCAGCCCGTGCCCTTGCGTGTGATGGGACAGGACCCGGCCGACCGCGAGCAGTCGTCGCTGTGGTCGCCCCGGGGACCGTTCGGTCCGCGGCCGATTTCGGTGCCCGGTCACCAGCGGCATCCCGGGAGCGGCTGGCCGGACGACATCGACTGGAATGTGGCCCAGATCTACCGACCCGGCCACGACCTGGATGCCTGGCAACACGCGAAGGCCATGGCCGTCTGGCAACAGGAGCAGGCCCGGCAAGAAGAGCTGGCTTGGCAGCAGGAGCTGGCTCGGCAAGAGGAGTTCACTCGGCAGCAGGAGTTCACTCGGCAGCAGGAGTTCGTGCGGCAGCATCCCCCGCAGCAGCAAGTGGCCTGGTTGGGGCCGCCGCATGCGTTGCCGAATGCCCCGCCGCAACCCGAGCGGCGCGAACCCGTGGTGCGTGGGCAAAGCGGGCCGTTGGTCCAAGGCGGTCGACAGCCGAATTTCGCGACCGACCGTGCGCGGATGCGGGGCCAGTCGCCACAAGCGGGACCGGCTTTTGGCGGCAACACGGTGCCACCACCGCAACACGGATCGGTGACCGCCGGCCAACCGGTGCAAGGGGCGCCGGGCGATGAGGATCCCTTATTGGGTGCGCCGTTCTTTGATCCGTTTGACGGCGAACCCACGCTGGATCTGGAAGCGATTGTTGAAGAGACCGAGACCGGCCGCTTTATGATCGGTGCGGGTTTCAACAGCGAAGCCGGCCTGATTGGTAACATCGTGCTGGAAGAACAGAACTTCGATATCATGCGGTATCCGCGCAGCATGCGCGATTTCGTCGACGGAACGGCGTTTCGCGGCAATGGCGAGCGATTGCGGATCGAGGCCGCGCCGGGGACCGAGGTCAGCCGGTATTTGTTCAGTTGGCGCAATCCCCACATGTTCGACTCACCCAATAGTTTTGGCGTGAGCGGCAGTTACTTCCAGCGGTTCTTTGAAGACTGGCGGGAAGATCGCTTGAGTCTGCGACTGAGCGTGGGGCGAATGATCACGCCGGACCTCTCGGCCACGATTTCCACCCGCGTGGAAGACATCACCGTGGCCAATCCGCGGGTCAATCCGCCGCCGCAGCCTTTGGCCGAAGTGCTGGGCAGCAACGACCTGTTCGGTGTGAGCTTCAACCTGGCCCACGATACCCGCGACAGCCCGTTTCTTCCGACCGAAGGCACGCTGCTGAGTTTTGAATTTGAACAGGTGTTTGGCAGCTACACTTATCCGCGTGGTACGGTCGAAGCCCGTCGCTACTACTGGCTGTTTTCCCGGCCCGATGGTTCAGGCCGGCATGTGTTGTCGTTCACGGGAAGCTTCTCGTTGACCGGATCGAACACGCCAATCTACGACAATTACTACGCGGGTGGTTTCTCCACGATTCGTGGTTTTGCCTTCCGCGGAGCCGCGCCGCGGGAAGGCGGCGTGACCGTGGGTGGTCAGCACCTGTCGATCGGGTCGGTCGAGTACACGTTCCCGATCCGGGCCGACGACATCCTGCGTGGGGCCTTCTTCTTTGACGCGGCCTACAACGAACAGGACATCGCCTTCAACAGCAACAACCTGCGTATGGCACCGGGCTTTGGTTTGCGAATCGCCGTGCCGGCCTTGGGGCCTGCCCCCATCGCCCTGGACCTGGCCTTCCCCATCAAGAAGGCCGACTTCGACGACGTGCGAATCTTCCAGTTCTACATCAGCATGGCCCGCTGACCGGTGGCATCCGTCTGACTCGGGCGATAGACTGCGCGTCGGCGGAGCATCCGGCACTCGGCTGGGCTCCGCGGTTGTGACGCGCGTTCTCGGTCTCGCCCGAAGGTTCCGCCATGTTAAGTGTTCCACGCGCGGCGGCGACGCCGCTGGCCCCCACCCTGGGCAACCCGCCATCGAAACGGTGGTCCCGCCAATCGACTCACGCCCACTGGACGCAGGGGCGGCGCTGCTTGGTGGCGGGGTTGATCTTGATACTGACGGTATGTGGGTGGGCCGGCCTATCACCCACGGCCCAGGGCCAGGATCCAACTGTGGATGCCGCCATCGAACGCCTGCAACGTCAGGCCCGCGAAGCCGAAGAACCGCTCGAACAGGCTCGGGCGTGGATCAGCCTGGGGGCGGTCTACGCGAGTCACCGCCAGGACCTGACGGCTGCCGAGGCCGCCTACGACGAAGCGATTCAGCGGCTGGACGATTCGGCACCGGCGGCCTTTCGGGCCGAGGCGCTCAACGCCCGGGGCCGGATTCGGATGTTTGCCGGCAAGCTCCGCGGAGCGTTGCAGGACTTTGATGCCGCGATTGCCCTGATGCCTCGCGATGGGCCCAAGCACTGGCGACGGGGGATCGTGCTGTACTATCTGGGCCAGTACGAAGCCGGGGCCAAGCAGTTTGAGGCCTACCAGGATGTGGACGACAGCGATGTCGAGAACGCCGTGTGGCGGATGCTGTGTCAGGCCAAGCAGCTTGATCTGGCCCAGGCCCGCGAGCAACTGCTCAAGGTGGGACACGACCCGCGGCCCACGATGAAAGAGGTCTACGATCTGTTCGCTGGCATGGGAACGGCCGACGACGTGACGGCGGTGGTCGAGCGGCTCGAGGGCGATCCGCAGCGGCAGGCCGTCGCCCGGTTCTATGCGAATTTGTATCTGGCCCTGTATGCCGATGCCGAGGGCCGCACCGAGGACGCCGCCAAGCTGCTGGCCGAGGCCGTCAAGTACGAACGCCGTCACGATATGTGGCACGTTGCCCGGTTGCACCTGTGGTACACCGACCCCGAGCAAGCGCCCGAGGGCACGGACTTCCGCCGCGAGTGACCCGTCGGTCGCCGGTCGCCCGATTGCATCCGCCCGCATTGAGATGTACCCACCGAGAGCCCCACCGTGGTTCCACCTGTTGCGTGGCCCGAACCGCTTGTGCTGGCCAGCCAGTCGCCGCGGCGTCGGGCGTTGTTAACCGAAGCCGGCTACCGTTTTGAAGTCGCTCCGCCCAGCGACGCCGCCGAGTGCGGTGTATGCAGTGGCGAGGGACCGGCCGAACTGGTGGCTCGTTATGCCTTGCAGAAGGCCCTGGACGTGGGACAGCGGTTCGAGCGGGGTGTCATTGTGGGCTGCGATACCGTAGCCGCCTTGGACGGCCGCATCTTTGGCAAACCCGCCAACGAAGACCACGCCCGCAGCATCCTGCAAACGCTTCGCGGTCGCGAGCATCAAGTCTACAGCGGGCTGTGTGTGTGGGTGCGGCCCGATCGCTCGCCACGGGTCGAGGTCGATTGCACCGTGTTGCGGATGGAACCACTCAGCGACGCGGCGCTGGAGGAGTATCTGGCCAGCGGATTGTGGGAAGGCAAGTCGGGGGCGTTCGGCTATCAGGACCGCGCTGGCTGGCTGGAGATCGTCCACGGCAGCGAATCCAACGTCGTGGGCCTGCCCATGGAACTGCTGGAACGGATGCTGGGTGAGTTGCCGGAGTGACTCGGCAACCGGATGCCCCTCGATCGCTCACAGCAGCTTGGCACCGTTGGGCACGGGGCGTTCGGGTTGGCAGAGCACGACCTGGCCAACCGCGTCGTGGAAGCCGGTGACCAGGCACTCCGAACGGACCGGCCCAATCTGCTTGGGCGGAAAGTTGACCACGCCCACGACCTGGCGTCCCACCAGTTCCTCGGGCGTGTAGTGTCCGGTGATCTGGGCACTTGAGGTCTTGATGCCCAGTTCGGGACCGAAGTCGACCCGCAGCTTGTAGGCGGGACGGCGGGCTTCGGGAAAGGCCTCGGCGGCGACGATCGTGCCCACGCGGAGTTCGACCCGTTCGAACTCGTTCCAGGTG
>JBJHDE010000359.1:0-6093 GCA_050486385.1 Planctomycetales bacterium
ATTCGCATCACGAAGAAGCGCGGCGAGGCGTTTGATCAAACCACGCTCAAAAACTACAAGGGGATCATTCGCTTCAATATCCAATTTGGCGATGCCACCGGACATCTCGACCTTTGGGACGGCAAGGTCTTCACCAGCGAATACCGTACCGACGGCGACTACTGGCAGCGCGCCACCCTGATCGCGCTTTGGAAAGCCATCTAATCGGCATCCAACACATCGTCATCCATTCGCAGCACGGGTGGATTGCCCACCCGTGTCGCGATCCTGCTTCGTTTAGAGTCGAATAACCCCGGGCTAACGCCCGTGGGCTGAGGGGGATTTGGTGTGGTTGCGGTGACTATGGCTCATCGGGCGGAACGCGTGAGCGTCCGGTTCCTGACAAGTGGCCACAACGGTGGTGAGTCGAATAACCCCGGGCTAACGCCCGTGGGCTGAGGGGGATTTGGTAAAGTTTGTGCGCTAACTCCCTCCGGCTGATGAATTGCCGGGGTGGGCCTCGATTCCTTTTCGATCCTGGGCCTGGGTGACGTAGAGGATGACCTGCTCCAGGTGATCCTCATCGTGGACGCTTTGCCGATCGCCGCCCTCGCTCCAGACGGGGCGACCGTCGAACTCCGGCCAACGCTCGCGGAGCACCCGGGTGGCGTTGGCCTTGAGTTGGTCTCGCACCTTGGATCCCACGGAGCCGGGAGCAGCCAAGACGACATGGACATGGTTGGTGCGGACGGCGCTTGCCCAGAGGCGCCAGCCACGATAGTTGCTCAACCGCTGAATTTCCGCGTCGACAGCCGCCCGTTGTTCTTGGCCAAGCAGAAGAATGCTGTGCTTCAATCGCTTCGCGTTCCACGCGGCTAACCGCGGCTGCGGCGGTTGGAACACTCGCTTCCGCTTGTGCCAACCCCGCGAATCGCCCTGCAGGAAGGTCCCATAAACCGTCCATGTCAGAAAGAAGGCCAGAGGTTCATCGTTCATCGTCTCGATCTCCAGCCCGAACGTGTGGGCGTCCGGTTTTCAAGAGTGAGCAAACCACCGATGTCTGTGGTCGACAATAGTCGAATCAGTCCGGTTCTTAAACAGTGGCCATACCGAGGGTGAGTCGAATAACCCCGGGCTAACGCCCGTGGGCTGAGGGGGATTTGGTGTGGTTGCGGTGACTATGTCTCATCGGGCGGAACGCGTGAGCGTTTGGTTTCTGACAGGTGGACATACCGATGGTGACTCGAATAACCCCGGGCTAACGCCCGAGGGCTGAGGGGGATTTGGTGTGGTTGCGGTGACCGTATCTCATGGGGGGCAAGCAGGGGCGGGTTAAAAGCGCCCGAGCCAGCTTCCGTCGAGTTCATCATCGGCCGCCTGTTGGGCGTCGCCCAGGAGTTGTTGCGCGGTGCGGATGGCCATTTCCAAGGCATCGGGGCCATCGTCGTGGGCGCCTAATGGAAAATCCTCCAACTGCTCGACCAGCAGGCGCGTGCCGGGCGAGGCGGCATGAAACCGCAACCCGCCTTGGGCCAACAAAGGGCCGAGGGTGCGAATCCGCACGGCCTTGGGCAGGCGATTCTCCAGCGGAACCAGCGGCAGGGCCATCATGCCGCGTGCGGCGGCCAGACGGTGGAGTTCATCAACCAACAGTTCTTGAAACTGGTTCGCCTCCACGGCAAAGGCCTGCGGCTTCCACCGCGCGGCCAGCGCCAAGGCATCTTCCAGCATCCGCGTCACCGGACGACGGGCCAGGTCGGCGGCAATCCACAACCGCCCGGCTTCACACACACCAAGTTGCACAATCGCCGAATAATCGCCCGACCGCGCGTCGCGGCCCTTGCTGGGGTCGAGGGCCATCACTCGCAGTGGCAACACCGTGGGCCAATCGTCGAACCACAGCTCGGGCGGAAAGTAGCTGCTGGGCCACTCGGCCCCGCCGTCGGGTCGGGGGTGCTGTTGATACAGGCTGGCAAAGTGATCGGGGCCGACGGTCTGGCGGATGGCCTCGAGCCGTTCGGCTGAGAATCGCTCGGGCCACAGCGGAGCGTCCACAGCGCGGCCGAGCGGATCGTCCTCGCGGGCCCGTGCCGGCAGAATCACGGTTTCCCAGTGTTCGCCGTGGGTCTGGGCCTGTTCCAACAGCCGCCCGGCCAGATCGTGCCGATGCCAGCGGGTCATCACCAGCACCACTCCGCCGGCCGGTTCGAGTCGGGTGTACGCCGTGGTCTGGTACCAATCCCAGATCCGCTGGCGAATCCGGGGGCTGCGGGCTTCGAGATCGTTTTTGATGGGATCGTCAATCAGCAGCAGGTCGGCGCCTTTGCCGGTGATGGACCCGCCCGCCCCGGCGGTCTGCATGCCGCCCAGCACCCGCGTTTGCCCGACGCGGCGGAGCCGCCATTGATCGCCGGCCGTATAACCGGGGGCCAGTTGCACGCCGAAGGCGAACGGGCCGAGTTCCTTGAGGGTGTCGCGGACGCGGCGGCCCCAAGTGCCCGCGAAGCCCGCCTGGTACGAGGCCAGAATCACCTGGCGTTCGGGAAAGCGGCCCAGGTACCACGCGGGAAAGTAGTGGCTGGTCAGGGTGCTTTTGCCATGCCGGGGCGGCATGCAGACCAGCAACCGTGGGATCTGGCCCAGGGCGACCTGCCGCAGCTTGTTACTCAGCAGCATCAGGTGGGGCGCTGGCTGCCAGCGTTGGTGACTGGCCAGCCAGGCCAGACCCGCCGGATGCAGCACCGCCGGCAGCCAGGCGGGCCAGGAGTTGTTCGGCAAGCCGCACGACTTCGGGATCATCGAGTTGCTCTCGGCTGAGGGTCAGTGCCAGGTTGGGCACCGGAGGCTCGGTGGCCGTGGCCTTGGCCGAGGGTCGATTCTTCAACAAAAACATCAGCGTGGCGTCATCCTCCCGCGCCCGCCGCTTGGCCAAGGCCTCCAGCCGGTCGAAGCTCAGTTCGATGGCCATTCGCCACTGCTGGGCGAAAGCGGCATCCGCCTCGGACAGGCGAAACACCTCGGCCGGCTCGACCCCCGCGGTACGGCAGGCCCCCGCCACGCTGCGTCCGCGGGCGAGTTCGCGAAAGAACAGCTTTTGCCAATCCGGGGGGTGCGGGTCGGGCGAGGGCATGCTCCACCTCGGGGCTCGCGGGAAGTCGTGGCCAAGGCCCAACACGGGCGGTGGCCGCAACCTCCAGCATACCCCAAGAAGTGGAATCGCCCGGAGGGGAGCTTCTCTCGGGGGCTTGGTTTCATCAGGAGACGATGGGCAGGCCAAGATCCCGAAGAAATGCCCGCCATCGTTGGGCGAGCGGTGTCTGGCTGCTGAGGCGCGGGGCTGGCGAGTCCGTCAGAAAGTGGGTCAATAGCCAGATTTCCGGTCCGGGATAGCCCAAGCGTTCCCACTCGTGCAGGAATTCGCTCAGCGAGTCGGAGACGGTCGTGGTGTTGGGGGCGTGTTCCAGATCGGTTTCGTGCGAGAGATAAACCACCGCGGGGTCGATCTTTGAGGTCTCGAGGTTCAACGCCAAGTAGTCGCCATTCCCGATTGCCGCCAAGGGATAGCTGGTCCGCAGCATTGCCGCTGACTCCGGCCCGAAGCCTTCCTCGGCATCCAACTGATCGGCCCACTCCCTGAACCATTGGAGTATGTCGGGCAGATCCTCGTAGTGGGGAATCGCAAGCCCCATGTAAAGGTTCTGGGTGTGTGGCAAGAGCTCGCCAAGCTGCTCTCGATCTGCGCCGTGGGGAGCCCAAGTGCTCCGGCACTCAAGCCTCCCCCAGGCGTTCCGGAAAAAGCTGAGCAGGCAGGATGGTATCGGGTCGGAAGCTTCGCTGTTGAATCGCTCCAAACTGTCGGCTGATGCCGGAGATTCGGTCTCGCAATAGTATTGCCAGTCGCCAGGCAACTGCCGTGCGGCTTGAAGATACCGTCGAAATCGCCCCAACCAAGCTGGCCAATCGATTGCTTGGGGGTCGACGCCCGCAGGGGACGTTGCAGTGGGCGATGGTTGGGGGGCAGAGGGAGCGGGTGCGATCGATTCCGCCAGGCAATCGCGAATGGCTGCCCGATCCTCATCGGGTAGGTGGAATCGGCCCGTGTCAGCATCGACCCACCGAACCAGAGTCTCGTAGTGGGGCTTAAGGTAGCTCATGCTTTCCCAGAGAGCAAGAAATTGGTCGAAGCCGTCGCAGACAACAAATCGCTGCTGGGAAACGATCGATTCACAGATCACATCCCAGCCCCCATCCTGCCGTGGCTCCATGACCAGGCGGCTTCCCCCAAGGTCTGGCGTCAGCGGAACCCCACTGGTTGCCGTTGCCGCACCAGAGGTGAACTGCCGCAGGATGCCTATCATCATGGGGTTGTCTTGAAACAATCCGTCCAGCTTGGCCAAGCCCTTCGAGAACTGGAAATCGATTCCGCGAGCCAAAGGCGCGCCGCCTTCCAACGTTTCAGAACCCGCGAACACCTTGGGAAAGCGGTCTCGGATCTCGGGCGGGGGTGTCCAGCCGTAGCGGATATGGAAACTCCACGAGACGGTCTTGAGAAATGTCTTGACCTCGTCGGGAAGCGCGGGGTCGGCCGAGTCGAGCCACTGGGCTTCGTCACGGCTGCAGGGTGGAGCGACGGTGCGACCAACCCAGACCGTTCCTGGTAGGTCGATCAAACTGCTGAGGAAATGATCAGCACGTTGAACCCAGGCCGCGTAGTCCATGGAGCCTTCCCCTCTTGCCGCGATCCAAGATCGATGGGCGGCTCGGAACGAAGCCCCCCTCTCCCCAACAGACTAAAAGGCGGGCTCCGTCGCGACCAGACCGCAAGGGTGGTTTCAGTCGGCGGATTCGATCAGATAGCCCAGGGCGATTTGGGACCAGGTTTCCAGGTCGGCCCAGCGATCGCGAAGGGTCGCCAGCGGCAGGAAGCCGGCCTCGTGCAGATCGGCCTCGAGCGGAAATACCGCCGGCTGCTCCAGCTCGTACAGATGCACGATCCCCAGATGGACCCGGCCGACCGGGGTCTCGTCGTCGTTGATCAGCCCCAGGCACCGGGTCGTGAAGGCCGATTCAATGCGGACCTCTTCGGCCAGCTCGCGGGCCAAGCCGGCTTCGTAGGGGCTTGACCCGTTGGCCACATCTTCGCGGGCGATGTGCCCGCCGACCCCAATGCTCATCCGCCGGTGCAGCCGCTTCTCGCCCTGCCCGCTGCCCCGGGTGTAGGCAAACACCAAGTCGGCGTGGCGGAACACCACATAGGGGATGAGCTGCTTGTGCGAGGGATCGTCCTCGGCCGCCGCCCGGGGCAAGAACACCGCGTGCTCGGCGGCCAACAACTCGGGCAGGTAACGGCCCACGTCGTCGCTGAATCCCTGGAAGTGGCCCAGCCGCTCGAACACGTCGCGGGGGATGGTCAGCACATGCTCTTCGGTCATCAAGTCGCGGGGCTCCAGAGATGTCGGGGGGCAAGCCGCCCCCAGCAGCTACTGGGGTCGCGGCATGACGAAGCTTTGCAGAACCAGCACCGCTCCGACCGAGATGAACGATAGGCCCAACCACCGCGGCGGGCGAAGGGTCTGCTTGGTGGCTTGCTCGGTGGCGCGGGGAGCCACCCGACGGGCGGACTCGAGCCGCTCCGACTTTTCGGGGGCCACGTACTTGGCCAATACCCCGGTGGCCTCGGGTGTCAGGGTCACGGCTCCGACCAGGCGGAACTGCACCCCCAGTAGCAACAGGATGATGCCCAGCATCAGGCACTTGTTGCGGTCGAACTTCATGGCGGCCTCGTGACTCAGGGGGATCTCGACTCGCTTGAGTGAGATCGACCGTCACCGCCAGGCGATTTGAGTCAAGCCGCCGCCGCCCGAATGGCCGATACCGTGGGTATAGACCGAACCATGGCGGATTGTTTCCTGAGAGTCAACTCGCGTCGCCTTGTTGATTTAGAATCAACATGCGCGCAAGCCGTGCCGGGGGCACAACTTGGCCCACGGGGCCTTGCTCCCCGCGCGGGGGGCGGATAGACTCAATCTGCGAGGGTGACCTGGAGCGAATCAGGCGACCGCTGCCTCCCTGAAGGGGGAGGGAGAGGAAAGTCCGGGCACCACAGGACCAGGG
>JBJHDE010000360.1:0-6083 GCA_050486385.1 Planctomycetales bacterium
GATCGGATGCATGGAACAAACGCCCCCAGCCAGACCCCACTAGGCGGCTTGGCGGTTCGCCTCGGGCTCGGGCGGGCGTTGGCGAATCTCATCAATCGCCTTGGTCCACTGCTCCTGCTCGTGGGGATCGCGGGGCGGAGCGTCTCGCAGCCGTGCGGAGATCTGCTCGGCCACCCCCTGATCGGACGAGCGAGCCAACGCCCGCACCGCCGCGCGGCGGGCGAAGTAGTTGTCGTCGTCCAGCAGGATGAGCAGTCGCTCGACGACTTCGGGCTCGTCGATGCGGTGGCCCAGAGCCTGAATGGCCGTGGATCGCAGGTTCCAGGCCACGGTGGATTCGGTCTTGTCCAGCAGTCGGGCGGTGGCCTCGGGCAGCTTGGACTTCGCCAACAGGTTGGCCGCCCGTTGGGGGACCGTCTCGCGATACGAGGCGACATCCAGCGCCCGCAGCAAGGTGGTTTGCCAGCCGGGGACTTTGAGCTGGACGAGGGTCTCCAGGGCCTCGCTGCGGGCGACCGGTGCGGTTTCGCGATGCCACATGGTCACGGCCGCGGCGGCCGCGGTGTCGTCGTCTGGGAATTCGCGGAGGGCCTTGACGGCGGCGGCCCGCACACTGGGGGCGGGGTCGCGTGTGGCCGTCACCAACGTGGGCAGGGCCGTGTCGTGGCCCAGCTTGCCCAGGCTGGCCACTAGGTCGGCCTTCAGCCAAGGAAAGGTTTCGTGGTGGAACCGCTCGACCAGCCACGCCGTGGCTTGCTGCTGGCGCATGGGATCGTCGCCGGCGACATCCGGCAGACTCAGGGCGGCGGCCGCGCGGTCCAGGATGTGCGGCCCCTGGGCCAGCACGGCTTGCCACTCGTCCCAGGGACGCTCCCAATCGAACGTGGCCAGCAACCAATGATCGGGGTCAATCAACACAAAGGCCGGTTCGCGGTTCGCCGGCAGTTGAAAGCCGTGCTCGGCCCGATCGATCTCGATCGCGTGCCGCTGACTCGTGCCGTCGGGGTACACCAGCAGCGCTTCGGTCGGCAGCCGGAACAGGGGCACCACATCGCTGGTGGCTTGCGTCTGCCGGACCTCGAGCCGTACACCACCGGCGTCGGCATCCCAACTCCATTGGCAGGCGAGTTGCGGACTGCCAGCCTGATGGCACCACTGCTGGAAGAACCAATCCAGCTCGTGTTCGCTTACCTGTTCGAGCACCCGCCGCAGGTCGTCGGTCACGACGGGTTCGTGGGCGTGACGCTGGGCATACAGCCCGAGGGCGCGAAAGAACACGTCGTCGCCCAGCAGGCCACGCAGCATGTGCAGCACGCTGGCCCCCTTGGGATAGGCCCGGGCGTCGAACATCTCCATGGGTTGCCGATAGCGTTGCCAGACGATGGGCCGCGGCGTCTTGCGATCGACCTCGATGCCGCTACGGCGGTTGCCCCGCATCTGGTAGGCAAATGCCTCACCGCCGCGGTGTTCTTCAGTAAACAGGGCATCAAAGTAGGTGGCAAAGCCTTCGTTGAGCCACAGGTGCGACCAATCGCGGCAGGTCACCAGATTGCCCCACCACTGATGCGCCAGTTCGTGGGCCACCAGCCCGTCCATGCTCCGTTCAGCGGCGGCCCCTGGGGGTTGTAAGGCAAACTCGTACAGCGTGGTGGCCGAGATGTTTTCCATACCGCCGAAGCGAAACTCGGGCACGCTGACTTGCGTGTACTTGGGCCAGGGATAGGCCACTCCGATGCGGCGTTCAAAAAAATCCATCATCTGCCGCGTTCGCCCGTAGGCCCGTCGCATCGACTCGGGGTGATAACGCTCGGGCGGGGCGTAGGCCACCATCGGCACGCGATGGCCATCGATGCGGTATTCGCGAAAGCGGCCCACGACCAGCGAGATCAAATATGTCACGTGCGGCTGGTCCATCCGCCAGTGCAGGGTGCGGGTACCGGCCTCGGGGTCAATCGTGTCGCTTTTCAGTTGACCGTTGCCAATGGCGAAAAGGTCCTCCGGCACGGTGATCCGCATTTCCGTGGTGGTCATCTGGTTGGGATAATCCCAACACGGCAGCCAGTAGCGGGTGTCCTCGGGCTCGCCTTGCGTCCAGATCGTCAGCGGTGTCTGGGGGCGTGCGGGTGTGGGCTTCACAAAGTACAGGCCCCGCACCGGCTGAGCCGTGTAATGCACCGTGACTTCGAGCACCTCGTTGCTGGCGTACTCGCGGTCCAGGGTGATGATCAGCTCGCCGTCGCGGGTCTCAAACTCCAAGGGCTGGTCTTGCAACCGCACCTTGTGAATTTCCAGTTGCTCGGCATGCAGCATCACGCTCCGCAGGCCATCGTGCTTGGCCTCCAGGGTATGCGTCACCGTCCCGCCGATCGATTCGTTCTCGATATCCAGGCTCAGTCGAGCGTCGAGATGTTGGGTCGTGACATTCGACTCGGGGATCGGCCGGATCGGCGGCTCGTCGGCCCCGCCCAGCGGCGCCAGCACCAGCATCAGCCACGCCACGCACCCCACGGTCCGTTTGCCAATCCGAACGATCATGCCAAGTGTCCTGGGGGTGGAAGAGACCATGGTTCACGGACGTGTTACTAACTCCCGTGCAACTCTTCAAACGAAATTCGTGGCACTGGTGGCTTGTCCACCAGTGTGTATTGAAGTCGGACAGTGCCGCCGAGGATGCAGCTGTTTGAAGCGTTTCACGGCGATCAGTTGAGTCATAGCAGGCGTTATCTAACACTGGTGGACAAGCCACCAGTGCCACAAACGCGGTTCCCAAACGATTGTAGCGATCAAGAGGAATCAGTCGCGGACCCTGGTGGAGCAATGGACGACCGCGGTCGCGGGAAGGCCCCGTCAACTGGCGAAGTCCAACCCCAAGTCGAGCGCGGGGGCCGAGTGGGTCAGGGCGCCGACACTGATGCGTTCGACTCCGGTCTCGGCCAGGCCGGCCACGGTGTTGAGGTTCACGCCGCCGCTGGCTTCCAACAGCACGTTGGGGGCCACACGGTCGCGGATCAGCACGGCTTCGCGGAGCGCGCCCAGGCCCAGATTGTCTAGCAGCACGACATCGGGACCGGCCGGCAAGACCTCTTCAAGCTGGTTGAGCGTATCGACTTCAATCTCGACCAGCACGCCTTCGGGGGCCAACCGCTGGGCCTGACGCACGGCCTCGGCCGGAGTGAACCGCCGCGCCGCCGAGCCGACCCACAGGTGATTGTCCTTGATGAGAATCGCGTCGTTCAGGCCGGTACGGTGGTTCCAACCGCCTCCGCAACGCACCGCGTACTTCTCCAGTGTCCGCCATCCGGCCAGGGTCTTCCGCGTGTCGTAGATGGTCGCACGGGTGCCAGCGACCGATTCGACGTAGCGCGCCGTAAGCGTGGCGATTCCCGAAAGGTGCGTCAGCAGGTTCAGCACCACCCGCTCGGCCGCCAGCAGGCTGCGGGCGGGGCCCTGAATCTCGGCCACCACGCTGCCGGGGCTGACCTTTGCGCCGTCGGGGACCAGGATGCGGGCAAACAGCGCGGTATCATACATGGCCAGGGTCTGGTTGATGGCCGGCAATCCGGCCACCACCCCAGTTTGGCGACAGGTGACCTTGCCGCTGGCTCCGATCTCGGCCGGGACGAGCGACTCGCTGGTCAGGTCGCCCGCGCCAAAGTCCTCGGCCACGGCCAAGGTCAGCAGCGTCTGCCACGCCCGAGTTTCGCGATCCGACCAATGAGCGACGCTGGCCACCGAAGGAGTTGTCATGACGGATTCCTGGAAGGACGACCTGGCTGGCGAGCCACGACGATTCGTCGTCTTGTGGCACCAGCTTCCCGAGGCGAGCGATCGCCGGTCGCATTGGGATTGGATGTTCGAGCGCGATGGCCGCCTGCTGACCTGGGCCTGTCCGCACTGGCCAGCCGCCACCACGGTGGAGGCGACCCGCCTGCCGGATCATCGCCTCGCCTATCTCGATTATGAAGGGCCAGTCTCGTTAAATCGCGGGGAGGTCCGCAGGATTTTTGCGGGAAACTATCGGCTTGCCCCCTCGGAACACGGGGGCGAGGCCCCCGCGAACCCCGCCGCCGTGCGGTTTCGCCTCGAAGCCCCAGGGCTGCGGGGTTGGGTTTGCCTCACGCCCGAGCCCGATCGCCCGGAGGCTTGGCGGTTGGCCTACGAGCCAGCGGGCGTGTTCGACCGAGCGTCGGCCGTCGCGGGGCCGACGGCCGCGGGCAGTTCGACGGCTTCGGCCTCGACCTCGGGTTCCTGATCCTGGTCCTGTTTCGGATCTTGGGCGGGGCGGGGCTCGGTCGAACCGGCCAACAGCAGCCGTTGCGGTTCGATGCGGAGCATCTCGACGTTGCGGACAAACTCGCCTTCGGCGTGTGGGGGGATCTCGATCAGGGCCACCGGGCCGCTGCCTTCGTCGATCCAGCGGATCTGCCACTGCACGTCTTCGACGGCCTCGCGGATGCGATCCATGATCATCCCCAACGGCAGCGGCAGGGCCCCAGCTTGCAGGCGCCGCAGGCTCACGGCCAGGCGTTGATCCTCGGTCCAGTAGACATCGGCCTCGGCACTGACAACGCCGGTGAACGAATCATTTTCGAGGCGGAAGCCCACCAACACCCGGTCTTCATCCAGCCGCACCCGGGGTTCGGACACGCCGGTGGGTAGGGCGGTGGGGTGGTTATTGGGCAGGTCGACGGCCAGCCAGCCGTTGATTTGATCTTCGGTGAAGCTGGCTTTCCAGGTGCCGGGCTTCTTGACCTCGCTGGCCAAGGCGGCGGCCCGCTGCAGCAGCTCGTCATTGGCCGCCAAAGCGGTTTCGTGATCGCAGGCCAGGGCCTGTTCGTAGAACTCGGGCACCTGCTTGGCGGCCACGTACACACCGCTGAGCAGCAGGCCGGCCACAATGCCCAGCAGCACGGCAATCACCAGCAACCATTTGAGCAATCGCAACATCGCGCTTCATCCATGGTTCACGGGGAGTGAGCGAAGGGGCCGCTCGGACTGTTCCCGGCACCGCCCCAGATTCGGGACGGCAAACGAACGTGGGCCTCCTGGCCACACGTTAGGGGGTGGCCAATGAGCCCGCAAAACGCAGCAGGCCGTACTTTTTCTTGCCGCTCCGCAGGACGATCACGCTCTCGCTGGCGAGATCCCCCTCGGTCAAGCGGCGTTCCAAGTCGGTCGCACGCTTGTTGTTAATATACGCACCACCCTGCTCAATGGTGCGTCGGGCCTCCCCTTTGCTCTTAGCGAGTTTTGCCTCGTACAGGGCGTCGACCAGGGCTAGCCCCTCGCCGCCGAGGCGGTCGCGCGACAGTTCCCAGCTCGGAACATCCGCGAAAATCTCGCCCAATTCGGCATCGGTGTGCTTCTCGATGGCCGCCCCAAAAAAGATGGCCGTCGCCTGCTGGGCCCGCTCCAAACCCCCACTTCCGTGGACCAATCGGGTGAGTTCCTCGGCCAGAGCCTTCTGGGCGGGTCGCTCGGCGGGGCGTTCGCTTTGAGCCTGCTCCAGGGCGACAATCTCGTCGTGGCTGTGCTCGCTCATCAGCCGCAGCAGCCGCACGGCATCGGCATCGGCCAGATTGATCCAGTACTGATAAAAAGCGTAGGGGCTGGTCCGCTCTTCAGCCAACCACACTTTGGTGCCCTCGGCCGTTTTGCCGATCTTGCGGCCTTGGCTGTCGGTCAGCAGCGGGCAGGTCAGGCCAAACACCTGGGCCCCGTCCAATCGCCGGGCCAGATCGATGCCGGCGGTGATGTTGCCCCACTGGTCGCTGCCCCCAAGCTGCAATTCGCAACCGTACTCGCGACGCAGCACGACAAAGTCCCAGGCTTGCAGCAGCATGTAGCTGAACTCGGTGTAGCTCAGACCGCTCTCGCTGGCCAAGCGGCTCTTGACGCTGTCTTTGGCAATCATGGTGGCGATCGGCGCGTGCTTGCCCACATCGCGAAGAAAGGCCAGGTAGCCAAAGCCTTTCATCCAGTCGTAGTTGTTGACCAGCACGCTGCGACCCGACGCGAAATCCAGAAACCGCCCGATCTGCGACCGCAGGCCCTCGACGTTGGCCCGCAGGGCGTCTTCATCC
>JBJHDE010000361.1:0-329 GCA_050486385.1 Planctomycetales bacterium
GGATTCAGTAGGGTGTTCCGTAACGGGTCAGCTCACGCGGAGGCGCGGAGACGCGGAGAGAGAATCTAGGAAATTGTGAGATTCTCAACTCTCGTGGGCCTGGCAGCCAGAACCCGAACGTCCAATCCGTTGTTTGCTTCCGACAATGGCCCAAGCACGGCATTCGTGGTACGAGTGTTGTTCGCAGTGTTTCGCGGGAATCAAAAAGTTATCCAGTTATGAAAACGAGCCTGGGCTGAATCGTCAACAGTTCCGCGCCCTCGTCCTCCGCGTCTCCGCGCCTCCGCGTGAGCTAAAAAACCCAGCATGTGGAGCGTGTTGCCTTTGGC
>JBJHDE010000361.1:339-6077 GCA_050486385.1 Planctomycetales bacterium
TCGCACAAGTCTTCGAAAGGCACTGCTGGAACGAGTATTGTTCACAGTGTTTCGCGGGAATCAGTGAGGAGGAAACCGGAGAGCCGAGATCGCGCTGCGGGTCCACGCCACCGTCCCAACGGCGTTGGCCCAACCCGGTGTGGCACTCAGTGGGGCACACAGATTTCAACGCCATAGCGCGGCGCGGCGTCGAGCAGCTTTGCGATCTCCGACTGCGAGGGAGGCGGAGCCGTATCTGCATCGGCGGGCAACGGTTGGCCAACTTCAAAGAACATGTGTTCCAGCCCAGCGGGCACGAGCGTAATCAGCATCCGCGCGGTGGTCGTCGACTCGTTCTTGAAACTATGTCGGCTCCCGGCGGGCAGATTCAAAAAGGTACCCGTCGTCGCGAAAAACCGCTGCTCACCGGCTTGGAAGGTGACCTCGCCCTCCAGCACAACAAACGACTCCTCTTCACGGCTATGAATGTGCGGCGGTGGTCCGCCTCCGGGTGGGACGATCACCTCGATCATGCAGTATTTTCCATCCGTCTGGTCACCGGTGGCGAGAAACCGATACACATCGCCAACCAGTCCCAGTTTCCGACCTTCGCCGGGGGCCCGAATTGTGGCAGGGCGGTCCATGAAGCGATCTCTCCGGGCGGTCAGATGGATGGACAATATGCGGTCGAACGCCATGCAGGCACGACCTACGGTTGCCTGCAAAAGTTTATGAACAAGCCAAGACACAGCGGGAGACTCAGAACGGGAATCACGTTGAACCGCCAAGACGCCAAGATCGCGCAGACGACGTGTCCCACCTTTGCGTTCTTCGCGGTTAGTTCTGCTGATTCCAGAAGTCTATGCCGAATCCGTCGTGTGACTCGGGTTGGTGTGCCAGGTGGGCCTTGGCAACACGGGCCAAAACGTCTCATTTCCACACCGCTTCAAGACTTGCGCAGAGATCAGTAGGTCGCGGCCCAAGATCATCCGTGCTCATTCACAAGCTGCCCGAGTTGCCGACGGCGATCAGGCGTTCAAGTCGCAGGGCAAGCTGGCTGGCTTCCATCTCGACGCGGGGCAGTTCGGGCGACCACTCCAGGGCTTGCAGGGCGGGATTCACATCGCGGCGGGCCTCGCGGACCTCTTGCCCCAGGGTGATCAGCCAGTTGGGCATATCCAGGCCCGAACCGGTGGGCGTGCGGGTGTAGTCTTCGAGTTCTTCTTGCAGAATGGGTAGCGTCTTGAGCGGACGCCCGGCGCGGGATTCTTCCACGGCGGGCCGCACCAACGCGCGGATGCGATCCAGGTCAAACGGCCGCATGAAGCGCTCGGATATGATGTCGCCCACGGTGGGCAGTTGCATGCCATGTTCGCGCTCGCGTTCGGCCAATTGCCGTTGAAAGCTGTCGGCGGCCGAGGTGGTGCGATCGGCCACGGTTCGCCGCCAGAGTTCCGCGGCGCCGGGCCGGCCCTGGCGTACCAGGACCTCATGGGCCAGCACCTGGGGTTTGAGGTTCCAGGCCTGCCGCTCGTAGCTGACCTTCACCCGCAAAAAGTCCAGCAGCATGTACAGGTTCTGACCGCTGTCGCTTTGCGTCGTGGTGCTGTGATAGTCTTTGTAATGCTCGTAGTTTTCGGCAATGGCTTCAAGAACGAGATCCAGGTCCGCCAGCGTTTGCTCGCGGGGCAGCACGCTGCCCAGGTCTTTCATGACCTGCGGCCAGGTCGAGGGATCCTCGGTTTCCTGCACAAACTCGAAGTGGGCCTCGGCCCCACGATGCAACAGGCTCCGTAAAGTCGTGAGCCGCAAAAACTGCGGTACGAACAGGTCGCGTCCGTAGGTCTGAATCAGCGTGACGATCCGCTTCCAATCGGACTGGTTCTCGACCCGTTCCAGCACATTCAAGCGGACGCTGCGGCTGTGGGCCCGCCACAAGGGTCCAAACACCTCGACAATCGCCTGCACGTGGCTCACCAGCCGCTCGTCGCCGTCGGCCGAATCGTCGTCAATGCAGGCCCGCACGGTCTGTTCGACCACGCCTTGAAAGCCAATCTGAAACAGCCGATCAAACTCGGTCACCGCCCGGGGGCCCACGGGCAATTCGCGCTCCATGCGGCGGGCGGTTTGCAGCAGTTCGTAAGTCTCGCCAAACAGGCCCAACCGCGGCAACAGCTTCAACAGGTACCGCAACACATAGTGCAGCCGCATGGCCGCGACCAAGGGTTCCGGTTGGCCCCCCTTCGAAAACGGCACGTACAGCAAAGGTTGGCGGGCGAGTTCGGCAAACAGCGGATCAATCAGTGGCGGAATCTCGTCCAAGTGCTGGCACAGCGCCGCGCGGTCCAGGTCGATCGCGATTTGCCACCAGCGATCGAGTTGGCGAAACACCTCGATGCCCCGGGCCCGTTGCGGCGGCAAGACGGACAGCATCGCCGCCAAGGCCCGCTCGGTGGCGACGGTGGCCCCGAGAATCTCCTGGGCCATCTCGTGCTGAATCCGCCGGCGTCGGTCATCTTCCTGCAACGCCTCGTCGCCGGTGACGCTGCTGGCCGGTAGATCGGCGGTGACGTCGACCAACAGCCGGACCAGGTCACGGGTGTTGGCCGCCGCCTGCTCGATCCAAGCGATGACGTCGTCGATCCAACTGTCGGGCGGGCAGCCCTCGGGCCGGGCCGGGCAGAAGGCGGCATGGTCCAGGTGCCGGCCCACGGCGATGCGCCACAACTCCGCCAGATTCGTCAAGAACCGCAGTCGCCGCGACAGCTCGCGGGCCTCGTTGGTCCACTCGTCGGCATCCAGCGTGGGTGGGCCCGCCTCGGCCGTCGACCCCTCGACGCCATCGGCCGTCGAGTCGCGGTACGACATGTCCTCGTAGGCGGCCGCAAAGGGGTTGCCCTCGTCGTCCTCGGTGTCGGTATCGCTACGGCGTTTGCGTTTGCTGGGCTTTGGCGGCTTGCGGCCAAACGAGAGGTGCGGCACCTGCCACAATGCGTCGGCGTTGGCCTCCAAAAAGTCGAAGAACTTCCGCACCAAGGGCCAAGGCAGCGGCGGCTCCTGCGGCACCTGTCCGGCGATCGGGGCTCGTGGGCCGTCGGCGTCGTTGGTGGCACGGAACAACCGGCTGGGACCGCTGCGTTGCATCCAACGCAACGCCAACAGGTAAAAGCTGAACGCCTCTTCTTCCAGCGGCACCGAATCCGCCTGGCTGAGCCACTGCATCAGCAATGCCAGGGCCGAGCCGTCGTCGTGCTTGTTGAGCAACGCCTCAATCACCAGCGCGTAGCCCTTGGGCGCGGTGAAGCGATCGATCTGCTCGCGCCAGAAGTACACGTCGTCGACCGTGGCCCCCTTGGCAAACCACTGGCCCAGCACCTCGGCCAGGTGTCGGGCGCTGTCGGCGGCATCCGAACCGCGAACGCTGGGCACACCGCTGACGGTTGTCGTGGCGAAGCGGTCCCACCAATCGGCAAAGCGATCCAGTCGCTCGATGGTCCGGTCCGCCAGTCCGCTTTGACCCGTGGCCGCGCTTTCGCTGACGATGCGCACGCACAGGGTCAGCACGCCGTCGACAATGTCGACCAGTTCCTCGACCCGCGGATCCTGCACCGAGTACTCGGGTCCGCCAAAGAACGGGTACTGGCCGGCAAAGCCCAAGATGTTCCAGGGATCGACGAAGGCTCCGCACTGGATCGCCCGATGGACCAACTCCTCGGCTTCGATCAGCCGCTCGAAAGCCGCCTCGCCGCGCCCGCAATCCAAATCTTGATGGGCCAGGGTGATGCGTGCGGCCACCTCGGCCAGCATCCGCCCGCGGGCCACCGGCACAATCGAGGCCTGCCGCTGGCTGGATTCGGGATAGCCCATCTCGGCAAACAGCCGGGCGAGTTCCAGATGCTGAAGCTGGGCAGCGCGGAGCCGGGCGAGATAACGGTTCAGATGCTGCCGAGCCCCGCCGAACGGCTGCCGCGTGGCGTCGGCCTCCTGCCGCAGTCGCTCTACCCCACCACCGCGCGCGACTTCCTGCTCGCGGTGACCGGCGGCGAAATCTACGGTCACCTCCCGCTGGGCGGTCTCGGGTTCCTCGAGTACCGCGTCTACGGCGGCACCCTCTTCGTCGACGAGAGCGACCTCACCGGCAAGCGCCTCGTGTCGTACCTGCCCATGGCCCACATCGCCGAGCGGATGGTCAGCCACTACGGCATGGCGCTCATGGGCTACGAGATCTCCACCTGCCCCGACCCGACCCTGATCGCCCAGTACGCCGGCGAGGTCAAGCCGCAGCAGATGTACGGCGTCCCCCGCGTGTGGGAGAAGATCCACGCCCGCGTCACCGCCGCGCTGGCCGCGGATCCCGAGAAGGGCCAGAAGTTCGCCGAGGCCGTGGAGGCCGCCCGCCCCATCGCCTTGAAGATGGCCTGGGGCACCGCCACCGAGGAGGAGGAGGCGACCTACGCCTTCCTCGACGAGGTCGCCTTCACCCCGGTCCGCCAGCTGCTCGGCATGGACGAGCTCGAGATCGCCATCACCGGCGCCGCCCCCATCCCCGCCGAGCTGCTCGGCTGGTACCGGGCCATCGGCGTGCCCATGTCCGAGGTCTACGGCATGAGCGAGAACACCGGCCCGATGTGCTGGGAGGCCTACAAGATCAAGCCCGGCACCGTCGGGCGGGCCATGCCCGGCCTGGAGGTGGCCCTCGCGGAGGACGGCGAGATCATCTGCCGCGGCGGCCTCGTGTTCCAGGGCTACCTCAACCAGCCCGACAAGACGGCCGAAGCCCTCGACGAGGACGGCTGGCTGCACTCCGGCGACATCGGCGAGATGGACGACGAGGGCTACATCAAGGTCGTCGACCGCAAGAAGGAGCTGATCATCACCGCCGGCGGCAAGAACGTCAGCCCCGCCAACCTCGAGGCCGCCCTCAAGGTGATCCCGCTGGTCGGCCAGGCGTGTGCCATCGGCGATCAGCGGCCCTTCATCTCCGCTCTGGTCGTGCTCGATCCCGACGTGGCGCCGGCGTGGGCCACGAGCGAGGGCATCGAGTTCGACTCGTTGGCCGACCTGGCCGACCACCCGCGCGTGGTGGAGGAGATCGAGCGGGGCCTCGGCGAGGTCATGGCACAGTTCAACAACGCCGAGCGGGTGAAGAAGGTGCGGATCCTCGGCGAGGAGTGGTTGCCCGACTCCGACACCCTCACCCCCACCTCGAAACTGAAGCGTCGCGGGATCCACGCCCGCTACGCCGACGAGATCGAGGCGCTCTACACCTGAGCCAGACGAGCCCCGCTTCCCACGTTGTCCCCCACACACGGTGGTGGGCGGCCTACGCTAGGGGTGGAGCAATACGGGCGGACGCATTGCGACGACAGCCACGGTCCTCTGCGTTCCCCAGGAAGCATCCATGCGAGTCAGTATCGAGACGGTGATCGACGCCGCCACGACGGAGCGATTCCTCGCTCTGTACCGGGCCGCGTTCGCACCGCTCTCGGCGGTCGCGGCCGGGCGCCAGTCGTTGACCGACGACGAGTTCCGCGCCGAGATGGCCGAGGAATCGGCGCTCAAGTTCGTCGGATGGAACCGCGACAACGAGCCCGTGGCCATGGCGGTCATGAACACCGATCTCGACACGCTGCCGTGGATCAGCGGGGAGTTCTGGCGCCTCCGGTACCCCGATCACGCCGCCCGGGGAGCCATCTACTACTACGGCGCCATCTTGGTGAGCCCGGACGTGAAGGGTGGGCCGTGGATGTACCGCATCC
>JBJHDE010000362.1:0-6036 GCA_050486385.1 Planctomycetales bacterium
AGCACCGAGCCCATGTGACCGACAAAAGTGTCGTAAGCCATCGGCAGCGCCGCGATGTCGGCCGCGAGATCTGCAAGACCGGCGCAGTATTCGATGCGCTCGCGGTCAGCCTGCGGATCGAACAGGGCTGGCCCGAGCTTGAGCCTCGGCTCCGCGGCAAGCTGAACGTCATCACCGGCAGTCTCGACACGTTCTATCTCGAAGGCGGCGTCCGCAAGCTGGGCCAGCGGCTCGAAGCCCTCGGCAGCGATGCCACCATCGAGATTGTCCCCGGGGCCGATCACAATCTGCTGTCGCCCAGTCTCCGCCGACGCATTGAGCGCGAGGCCAGCCAGCGATTCTGGCGGGCGTTCCCCGACGAGCGACGCCCATGATCGACGGTGAGTCCGCTGTCCCCGAGCCCGTGGTGCTCGATTGGCCAGCCGCCGACTGCGAGGCCGCCTTCCTGGGCCTGCGTTCGTGGCCGCATCGCCTGTGGCTCGATAGCGCACGGGCCGACACGCGGCTGGGTCGGTACTCGTTCGTGGCCGCCGATCCGATCGCCACCTTCACGGCCGAGGTCGGCGACGCTTCAGCCATTGAACGCCTCCGCCAGGCCCTGGCGTCGGTGGCCAGTCAGCCGATGCCGGGGCTTCCGCCGTTTCAAGGCGGTTGGGCCGGGCTGTTGAGTTACGACCTGGGTCGTGTCCTGGAACCCCACCCGCCGCCGCGCTTCGACGAGTTCCGCTTGCCGGCGGTTCAACTGGGGCTGTACGACACGGTGGTCGCGGTCGATCATCACACCGGCCGCGGCTGGATCATTGCCCAAGGCTGGCCGCACGCGGGGGCCCGTCGCCGCGACCAGGCGGCTCGCCGAGCCCAGGCGGTCTTGCAGCAGATCAGCCAACCGCCGCCCGAACCGAAACCGGGCGGGGCAGGGCAGGGGGCGCGATTGCCCATTCAAAAACTGGCCCCGCAACACGATGTGGGCCGTTTGCCCGGGCTGACCAGCACCTTCTCGGCCGAGGGTTATCGGACGATGGTCGAACGGGCCATCGAGTACGTTCACGCCGGCGATGTGTTTCAGGTGAATCTCGCCCAGCGGCTGCTAGCCCCACGGACCAGCGATGCCGAGACCCTGTACCGTCGGCTCAGGCAGTGCAATCCGGCCCCGTTCGCGGGCTTCTTCGACTGGGGAGCCGGGCAGATTCTGTCGGCCTCGCCCGAACGCTTCTTGCAGTTGGCCGATCGCTGGGTCGAGACCCGGCCGATCAAGGGCACCCGCACGCGGACCGGCTGGCCCGAGGCCGACTTGTTTCGCGCCGATGAACTGCGGACCAATCCCAAGGACCGGGCCGAGAACGTGATGATCGTGGACCTGTTGCGCAACGATCTGGCCCGGGTCTGCACGGCCGAAAGCGTGCGGGTCGAGAGTCTCTGCCAGTTAGAGACTTACGCCTATGTCCAGCATCTGGTCTCCGAGGTCCGCGGCCAACTGGCCCCAGGCCACGACGTGACCGATTTGCTGGCCGCCACGTTTCCAGGTGGGTCGATCACCGGGGCCCCCAAGCCCCGCGCCCTGGCCATCATCAGCGAACTGGAACCCACCGCTCGGGGTGCCTACTGCGGGGCCCTGGGTTACATCACGCCCGACGGGCGGATGGACACCAACATCCTGATTCGTACCATGACGCTGAAAGACGGGTGGATCCAGATTCCCGTGGGTGGGGGCATCGTGGCCGAGAGCCGAAGCGGCGACGAGTACCAGGAGACGTGGCACAAGGCCGAGGGGATGCTGCGGGCGTTGGCCCCGGAGGCTCCGCGGGACGGGAAGGCGTGCGAGCCGTGATTCTGGTGATCGACCTGTACGACAGTTTTGTGTTCAACCTGGCTCGCTATGTGACCCGCCTGGGCCAGCCGACCCAGGTCGTGCGGCACGACCGCTTGAACGAAGCGGCCATTCGGGCGCTCAAGCCCTCGGCGGTGATCCTCTCGCCAGGGCCGTGCGGTCCGGCGCAGGTGCCCGACGTGGTCGAGTGGGTCCGCCGCTTGGGCCCCGAAGTGCCGCTGCTGGGCGTGTGCCTGGGCCACCAGATTCTGGCCGCGGCGGTCGGCGGCCAAGTGGTGCGTGCCCCACGGCCGGTCCATGGACGCAGCACCGCGATGACGCACACCGGGCAAGGTCTGTTGGCCGGGTTGCCGTCGCCGATGGCGGTGGGCCGCTATCACTCGCTGGTTGTCGATGCCGCCAGCCTGCCAGATTGCCTGGACGTCCAGGCCACCAGCGAGGACGGCATCATCATGGCCATGGCCCATCGCGACTGGCCGGCCTGGGGCGTGCAATTCCATCCCGAGAGCGTGCTCACCGAGGGCGGCTTTGCGCTGCTGGCCAACTTCTTGGAAGCCGCCGGCCTGCGCGTCCCCCGCCCCTTGCCCGAAATGGGCAGCGAACTGGTCGCGCCGCCGGTACGTCCCTTGCCCACTGGCCCGGTGCCGCATTGATGATTTTGGAAGGCATCGTCACAACCTGTGCCGCCGACGGCACCACGAACGTGGCCCCGATGGGCCCCAAAATCGACCCGGCATGGCAACGGCTCAGGCTGCGCCCGTTCCGCACGAGCACGACCTACGCCAACCTGCGAAGCGACGGTCGGGGCGTGTTGCATGTGACCGACGATGTGTGGCTGTTTGCCCAAGCGGCCATCAAGCGGTGGCAGGAACCGCCGCCGCTGGAGCGTTGCCCAACCTTCGACGTCATGATGCTGGCCGATGCCTGCCGCTGGTACGCCTTCGAGGTCGAGCACTTGGACGACTCGCACGACCGCACCGAGATTGATGTGCGAATCGTCGACCACGGCGTCAAGCGGGCGTTCTTCGGCTTCAACCGGGCCAAGCACGCGGTCATCGAAGCGGCCATCCTGGCCACGCGGATTCACCTGCTGGGCCCCGAGGCCGTGGGCGAAGAGTTCGCCCGGCTGGCCAGCCTGGTCGAGAAGACCGGCGGTCCGCAGGAGCGGGCCGCCTGGGCCCTGTTGCAAGACTACCTCAACGAGTCGCGGTCCAACGTCGACGACCGCCCCGCGATTTGACACCGCCGCCGGTGGTCAGTATCACTCGTCTACGCCCGCCCCCTCGGTCCCGCGACACAGCGACGATCGAGAGGGCAACTTGCAATGTTGTGGTGGGGCCATGTGGGATGGCAGGCCGCAATGCCCCAACCTGTGGCCCAAGTGCGGGAGACCTGCGTGGATCCATTGCTGATTTTGGCCGCCGGCCTGGTCACCGTGATTGGGGCCATTCTGCTGGTGCGGCTGCCAGCCTTTCTGGCCTTGCTGTTGGGCGCCGGGGTGGTGGGCTACATGAGTGGCCCCGAGAACTTTCGGCTGTATGCCGAGAACAAGGTCGAGATCGACCACCGCAAAGAACTCACGCAGTTGCCACCGGAAGAGCGGGCGGCGGCCCCACCGCTGACCGACGAAGAACGCCAGCAGCGCGAGCAAGCGATCATCTCCTCCCTCACCGGCAAGGCGACCGCCACACGGATTGCCGAGGGTCTGGGCAACACGGCCGCTGGCCTGGCGATCCTGATTGCCATGGCGGCGATTGTCGGCGTCTGCCTGATAGAAAGCGGCGCGGCCGAACGCATTGTCCGTAGCGCCATGCGGCTGTTTGGCGAGGCTCGGGCCGCCTTTGCGCTCTCGGGCAGTGCCTATCTGCTGGGCATTCCCGTTTTCTTCGACACGCTCTTTTACCTGATGCTGCCGCTGGCTCGGGCATTGCGCGCGCGGAGCGGTAAGAACTATCTGCTGTATGTGCTGGCGATTGCCACCGGCGGGGCGATCACGCACTCGCTGGTGCCGCCGACGCCGGGTCCGTTGGCCACGGCTCAGATCCTGAACGTGGATCTCTTGCCAATGATTCTTGGCGGCCTGGTCGTGGGCTTTTTCGCGGCCGTGGCGGGCTTGGGTTGGGCCGTCTGGTGCAATGCCTGTTACGATCTGCCGCTACGGGATACCGGCGACGTCTCGGCCGAGGATTTTGAAGAGATGGTCCGCCGCGACGACAGCCAACTGCCGCCGCTGTGGCTGTCGCTGTCGCCCATCTTGCTGCCCGTGTTGCTGATCGCCGGCAACGAGATCTACGACGTCTTCGTGCAGAAGGTGGCCGGGGGCCAACCCGACGCCATCCAGCGGATGCTGTCCACCCTGGGTGATCGCAACATTGCCATGTCGCTGGCGGCCCTGGTCGCGCTGTTGATGCTCATCTGGCAGAAGCGGCCGAATAAAGAGGAACTCCGAAAAAGCCTGGATGGGGCCCTGACCAGCGCGGCGACCATCATCCTTATTACCTCAGCCGGCGGGGCCTTCGGCGCGGTGTTGCAACACACCGGCATCGGCCAACGGCTGGGCGAACTCGTCCAGGAATACAACCTGCCGCTGGTCCCCCTGGCCTTTGTCGTCACGATGGTGATTCGGGCCGCCCAGGGGTCGGCCACCGTCAGCATGCTCACCGGAGCCAGCATCTGCGCGACCATCCCCAGCGACGGCCTGAGCCCGCTGTGGGTCGCCTTGGCCGTGGGGGCCGGCAGCAAACCGCTGAGTTGGATGAACGACAGCGGCTTCTGGATCGTCGGCAAAATGAGCGGCATGACCGAAGGCGAGACCCTCCGCTTCTGGACCAGCCTGATGACCGTCATGGGCGTGGTCGCCGGATTGGTCGTCTGGATCGGCTCGCTGCTGTTTCCCACCCTCGGGGCAAGCTGATGGCCACGGCTCGGCGGCCCAGGATATCTGTACAATTGTTTCACGTGAAACAATTCCGCGGCAGATCGGCGACCCCGGCGGCCGGCAAGAAACACCGAAGATCTTGATACCCAAGCACTTATCTCGCCCGCCCCTACGCCCGACCGATCTCCCCGTGGTGGCCCTAGGCGCCGGAAGGCCCCTCCACCTAGGTGGATCGCCCCATCGCGACCCAACGCCCCAACATCCATGCGCGTCTCGGTGGTGATCCCCGCGTTGAATGAGCAAGCGGGCATCGCCGCGGCAATCGCCAGCGCGTGGCGGGCGGGGGCCGACGAGGTGATCGTCGCCGATGGCGGCAGCCAGGACCAAACCTGCGCGGTGGCCGCTCCGCGGGTGACCCGGCTGATCCAAGGGCCGCCGGGTCGGGGCCTGCAACTCAATGCCGGAGCCGCCGCGGCCACCGGAGACTGCCTGCTGTTTCTGCATGCCGATAACCGGCTCGCCCGGGGAACCTGCCAGCAGATTCGTGACGTTTTGGCCGACGATGCCCCATGCCAGTGGGGCGCTTTCCACCAGCGGATCGAGGCCTCGGGGCGAGTTTTTCGCTGGCTGGAACGCGGCAACGCCTACCGTGTGGCCCGCTGGGGATGGGCCTACGGCGACCAGGCGATCTTCGTTCGTCGGGCGTTCTTCGCGGAGCAGGGGGGATTCCCGGCGGTGCCGCTCATGGAAGACCTGATCTTCAGCCGAGCCGCCAGCCGCGTGGTCCGACCGCGATTGCTGCCCGGACCGGTCTTCGTCAGTCCCCGTCGCTGGCAGGCCCATGGCGTGGTCCGGCAGACGCTGCGGAACTGGGCCTTGGTGTGGGCCTTTCGCTTGGGTGTTTCGCCCGAGCGGCTGGCGGCTTACTATCGCAGGCAGTCTTCGTGATTCCGGCGAATACATTCGGAGTGGAGCGCCGTCGGCCGCCACAAGCCTTCGCGGCCGAGTCGCTATCCCCGCTGGCCGGTCTCACGAGCTGTTGCCTGCCCCCGCGGGCCCCGTTCCGTTTTCTTAGCTCAAATCAGGAGAACTTAGGATGATGCGCACTTGGAGCATCGTTTGCGCCATGCTGCTGGCCTTGACGGCCGGTGGACTCTCGGCCAGTGGACTTTCGGCGGCGGAGCCGATTCAGTTGTTCAATGGCAAGAACCTCGACGGCTGGACGATGACCGTCCGCGGCGACGCCGACATCAACGACGTGTGGAAGGTGGAAGACGGCATCCTCATCACCCCGGGCCGGCCCATCGGCTACATCCGCACCAAAGAGAAG
>JBJHDE010000363.1:0-3441 GCA_050486385.1 Planctomycetales bacterium
GCCCAGGTCGTGCAGCAGGCCGATCAGGGTGTCGGCCTCGCGCTCGGACAACCCGTGTTTGGCGCAGATCGCCAGGTAGCCGTCGTAGCTGATCTGTGGTTCGTGGATGGTCAGCAGATCGTCGCGGGCGGCCAACCAGGTGGGATTCCAGACCTCGCCCATCTCGGGCAACTGAAACGCCTGGTCGGCCACGGCCTTCTTCAACTCGTCGAGGCCCAGGCCGGTGCGATTGTCGACCTCGAAGTGTCCCACCAGGATCTCGCCAAACTCCCGCTTGAGTTCAGCGTATTCGCAGTCTGGGGGCTGCTCCTCGCAGTGCGTGGCCACCAGCAAGATGCGCACGTCGCTCTTAATCCTCGAACGGATCTGCCTGAGCCAATTGCGGAGATTGCGGGCCTGTTGGCTTTCGCGGGCGTTGTACACCAGCAGATACAGCGAGCGACTGCTGAAGAACAACTGGTGGGTGGTGCGGTAGATCTCCTGGCCCGCGAAGTCCCAGACATTGAGCCGCATCTGGCAGTCGGCCTGGTTGCCGTCGCCGGCGGTGCTGTGCGAGACCGCCAGGGTCGCCACGTTCAGCCCGTGGGTGCTGCTGCGCCCCAGCACGAAGGGCTCGCCCTTGAGGGCGGCCAACAACGAGGTCTTGCCCGCGTTGCCGTCGCCCACCAGCAACACACGAGCCTCGTACTGCGGCAGACCCTCGGCCTGGCTGCGAATGTAGGTCAGCAGCTCGCTGGTGCTGCGGGCAAACAGTTCGGGCAGTGGCGGGACGAGCGGGTTGCCCTCCAGCTTGAGGAAGATCGACTCGGGCAAGAAGCCAAACTCTGGCGGCAGCCGCTCCAGCCGATTCCGCGACAGGTCGAGTGTCCGCAGCCGTTCGAGATCGCCAATCTCCTCGGGCAGCCGGGTCAGGGCATTGTCGGCCAGGTACAGATCCCGCAAATCGATCAGGTCGCAGAACTCGCGGGGCAGGCTTTCCAGCAGGTTGCGATGCAGCGCCAGGTACCGCAATCGCTGCAGTTGGCCAAACTCCGGCGGCAGCGTGGTCAGGCGGTTGTCGTGCAGGGTCAAGCGGCGGAGTTCGGTCCACCAGCGGATCTCGGGCGGCAGCCGCTGCAACTGGTTGCCGTGCAGGGTCAGGCTTTCCAGATGATCCAAGCGGCCGACTTCGGGCGGAAGATAGCGTAGCTGGTTGTCGTGCAGAAACAGCTCGCGGATTTCGCGAAGCCGTGTGATCTCCGGCGGCAACGAGGTCAATCCGAGGCCCGATAGGTCGAGGCTGCTGCGGGCCTCGCGATGGGCCTCGATGATCAACTGTTCGACGCTCATTCGAGGTTCCGAATTCGGTTGCTGCCAACAAACAAGGTAAAGCGCGTCCGCGCGGCATCCAGCGAAAACTCTGGCCGGTTCTGGGAGAGCTTGCCGCGCCGTCGTCGTCCGTCGCGATCGGCCGGCGGGTGCCCATGGCAAACAGCCACTACTGTACCCTCTGGCGGGCCCGGCAACCTCACGATTCTCGCCCCCCGCGCCGCAATGACCAGACGGCACCGGACCCAAAATGACACAAAGCGGCCCGGGAACCCAGACCCACCCGAAAAATTGGGCAGGCTCGCCCCCATTTGCGGGCGGTCCGTTCCGCCAACCAGCCCCCTTGTTCAGCGGCGATGCCGCCTTTAGGGTAACGCGAAATTCAACCGCCCGGCTCACTGGACCGAAGGACCGCCAATGCGACCCGACGATCTGCCGCCAAGCTGGTCGGAGGTGTTGGCCGACGAGTTCCAGCAGCCGTATTTTCAACGGCTGACGGACTTCGTCCACCGGGAGCGCGCGGAAGCTGCTGTCTTTCCACCGCCCGAGGACGTGTTCAGCGCCTTCCAACTCACCCCATTCGATCAAGTCCGCGCCGTCTTGCTGGGCCAGGACCCCTATCATGGCGAGGGCCAGGCCCATGGGCTGTGCTTCTCGGTACGGTCGGGCGTGACCCCGCCGCCCAGCCTGCTGAATATGTTCCGCGAGCTGGAAAGCGATCTCGGTGTCCCCCGACCCCGCCACGGCCATCTGGCGACGTGGGCCGAGCAGGGCGTGCTGATGCTCAACACCGTGCTGACCGTCCGAGCCCATCAGCCCCACAGCCACAAAGGCCAGGGCTGGGAGGAATTCACCGACGCGGTGCTGCGGCGGATCAACGATCGGCCCCAACCGGCGGTCTTCATCCTTTGGGGCAGTCCGGCCAAGAAGAAGCTCGACCTGATCGATCAGCAACGGCACCCCGTGGTGACCGCCGCCCATCCGTCGCCGCTTTCGGCCCGCAATGGCTTCTTTGGCAGCCGGCCCTATTCGCGGGTCAACGAGGCCCTGATCGCCCTGGGCCAAGAGCCCATCGACTGGCGGCTCCCCCCCGAGCCTGAAGCCGACGAAAGTTGACTGTCCCGGGAATGCATGGCTTCGCCGACGCTAACCGCAACAGCATCAAGCGGTTAAGCGTTCAGTCCCAGCTTGGATTCTGGAAAACCCGGTCGCGGCGGTGTCCAATCTCGGACGTTCCGGGCAAATTCTCTCCACAGGGATTCGCCCGCCATGGGTCGCCGTGCCCCCCGAGGTGATGGGCGACGCGTTTGGCCGCCAGGGGGAACTCTGCGGATTGAGTGCCTGTCGGCGGACCAAGCCGGTTCCCACCGCCGGTGGAGGAGTCCTTCGACGGCGCGCCCTGGATCCTGCCCCGAATGGAATGAGGGCTGGAGTTCACTGATCAATCTTGGAATCCGTCGGCATGCATGAATCGGAAACACCACAGCCAGCTTCGGATGATTGGTTCGTTGTGGCCCTCATTCCGTTGCAGACCCGGCTGTATCGCTACATCGCCAGCTTGGTGCCCGAGCGGGCCGATGCCGAGGACCTGTTCCAGAAATCGCTGCTCACCGGATGGCAGCAACGTCAGCGTTTCGACCCCGCCCTGGACCTGTACGCCTGGCTGTGTGGCATCGCCCGCAACCATGTGCGGCACCACTACCGGGCTGCCGGGCGGAACCGGGTGACGGTCAATCAGGATGTGATCAACCAGTTGGCCGAGCGGCTTGAGGCCGAGGACCGCCACTTTCAGCAGCAGCAGGCCGCCCTGACCGAGTGCCTGGGCAAGCTGCCCGTTGCCCAGCGGGAACTGGTGGAAGGCTACTACCACAGCGGCCACACGATCCGCGACTTCGCCACCGGTCGGGGCCTGGGGGTCGAAGCCGTATACAAGAGTTTGCAACGGATTCGGGCGGCCCTGGCCCACTGCATTGCCCAGACCCTGGCTCGCGAGGCTCACTCATGAGTGCCGACCTGGAGACCGTTCGGCGGTTGGCCGACCGCTTCGCCCTGGGGCTGCTGACGCCCGACGAGGCCCAACGCCTGAACCAACTGCTGGCCGACAATCCCGCAGCTCAGCGGGCGTTCTTAGAG
>JBJHDE010000363.1:3451-6035 GCA_050486385.1 Planctomycetales bacterium
GAGGTCACGGGGATCTACGCCCGAATGCAATGGGAATGGGCGGGCGAGCCGTCGACCGCACCGGCCGAAGACGCGGCTGCCATCGCCGCTGGGCCGCGTCGGCGGCTGGGCACGGTGGGCCGCTGGTTGTTGGCGGCCAGCTTCATGGCGGCGGTCGGCCTGTGGGGCCTGTGGGCCTGGTTGCCCGAGGGTGGTTTGCCCGAGGGTCGATTGCCGACGAGCATGCCGGTGCCCGTGGCCCAGGTGCATCATGAGGTCGACGCCCAATGGAATCCCGACTTTGCCCCGTCAGCCAGTGGGCTGGCGGTGGGACGCTTCCGGCTGGAGCAAGGACTGGCGCAGATTGTGTTCGAGTGTGGCGCGATCGCCATGCTGAAGGCACCGGTCGACCTGGAATTGGTGAGCCTGTCCGAGGCTTTTCTTTACAGCGGGCAGTTGTTGGTGCGGGTGCCGCCGGATTCAGCGGCCGAGGGGTTTCGTGTCGGCACGCCCGCCGGCGACCTGTTGGACCTGGGGACCGAGTTCGGCGTTGAGGTCGAGTCCACCGGCGGGGCGCTGGTCCAGGTCTATGAGGGCGAGGTGCTGGCCACTGGCAAGTCAACCGCGCACGAACCGCCCACTCAGCGGGTCCTGGAAGGCCAGGCCCTGCGGCTGCACGAGACGCTTGAGCCCACGGCCTTTTGGCCCGAACGCTTTGTGCGGGTGCTGCCCGGGCCCGACGATCCTCGCGGTCGTGGTGTGAATCCTTACAACAAGAGCCGTTACGACACAGTCCGGATTTCCGCGGCGCCGCCGAACGTCACGATTGACGGCGACCTGAGCGATTGGGACCTGTCCGAGCAATTCTTCGCGGCGTGTGAACCGCCCTACGGCGAGCACTACTTTGTTCACGCGGCGCTGATGTACGACGAGCAATATCTGTACGTGGGAGCCGAGGTCGGCGATCCCCACCCGATGCGGAGTCAAGTGCTGCCTGACCGAGATGCCGATCGGCACGGGTCAGGCGGTTGCGTGGCGCTGCGGATCTCGACCGATCGCCACTCTGGTTGGCCCCTCCGGGCGGAGAACGCCCGGCTGCGTAGCGATCGGCAGACCCGGCCCGACGATGTGACGCACAAGTTATCTTTCGTCGTGTTGTGGTACAGTGAACCCGAGCGGCGGGCCTGTCTGGCCATGCGACACGGGATGGACCTGGAAGGACTGCAAGTCAACCCCGAGGGTTACCGCGGGGCATTTCGTAAACATCCCGATGGGCAAGGCTACACGCTGGAGTACGCCATTCCCTGGGCCGCCCTGCACGCCGCCGAAGATCCGCCTCAGGCTGGTGACGAACTGGCGGCCATGTGGCTGGTGCATTGGTCCGACGCCGAAGGTCGCAACTGGCAAGGCCAGCTTATTGACGTGATGACACCGGATGAACCCGGTTGGAATTTTGAACGGGCCGCCACCTGGGGCAAGGCAATTTATTTACCCCGCAAGAATTTGTGAAACCTGGGATTGGCCCTGGATCAATTGTTCTTAACCCACCGCAATCACGGCTGACGGATTCCTGAGTAAGCGACCCCGGTCGCGGAAATCTCACCAAGTTGCGGAACGGCTGGGTTGAATGGCAGCGCGGGGCTTGTGACAAGGCCCACGCTTGCACCACGATTTGACACGGTTCAAGGACCTTCCCAAGGATTGCTCGCGGTTGTCAACCAGCACCAGCGGCGACCCCTTGGATACCAACATTCCCTTCGAGACTTGTATGCTCAAGCGCTTCGCGAGGACCTGCAGAAACCTGCCGTTTGCCGTGCTCCTGCTGGTCATCCTGTGGGGAGGATTCGGTCAGGCATCGGCCGACGAGCCCGCTGGTTGGCGGGCGGAAGTGCAGCCGTTCTTCAAGACCTACTGCCTGCATTGTCACGATGATGTCACCCGGCAGGGCGAGTTCCGTTTGGATAACCTGTCGCTGGATTTCACCGATCCGCTGGTCGCCCAGACTTGGGGCGAGATCATGTTTCGGATCAATGCCGGCGAGATGCCGCCAGCCGATGAGCCGCAGCCCAGCCGCGCCGAGTTGGCCGCGGCCATCGATTGGATGGCCAAGCGGATCGGCGAGGGCCGCGCCGCCCGCATGGCCCAGCGAGGGCCGGTGGCCCATTATCGTTTAAGCCGCGAGGAGTACGCCCACACGGTCCGCGATCTGCTCGGCGTGGACTTTGATGTCGAGCGGCCCGGGGCCTTCAACGAAGACCCCCGTTGGCACGGCTTCGAGCGGATCGGCGCACTGCTGGCCCTGTCGCCCTCGCACGTGGACCGCTACTACGCCGCGGCCGAGACCATCATCCATCAGGCTTACCCCGATCGACCGCACGAGCCGCTCCAAGGCCGCCGCGACGCCATCGACCTCATGAAACGGACCCCCAACCGCGCCGAACTGGCACGCCTGGGGATCGCCGACCAGGTGCGGGCGTTGTGGTGGCCGGGCTACGTGGCGGGAGATACGCAATTCCGTAACAACCAACTTCCCGTGCGGGTGCGGATTCAACTCAGTGGTCTGACGTCAATCGATGGCCGCTTGCCACATCTCACGGTCTGGGAC
>JBJHDE010000364.1:0-6020 GCA_050486385.1 Planctomycetales bacterium
GCCAGCCACCCGACGATACCCAGGGCGATGTAGGGGGCCGCCAACACCAGCAGGACCGCGGCCAGCAACAAGCGACGCATGATCATGGGCCCAGGTCTCAACGCGGAAGTGGGGCGAAAGCAGGCTCGACGGACCTCTGGGGCTCATTCGCCCAGGGTGCTTTTCCGCCGAAGCAAGTGGTGATAGTGCTGGGCGAAGCGATGCGATTCATCGCGGATGTACTGCAACAGCCGCAGGGCGAAGGCATGCCGGCTCAGCCGGAGCGGTTCGGGCCAGCCCGGCACAAAAATTTCTTCCTCTTTCTTGGCCAGGCTGATGACCGTGGGTGGCTCGATCTGCAAGGCCGCAAAGGCGGCCATCGCCGCGTTGAGTTGCCCGCGGCCCCCGTCGATGAGCAACAGATCAGGAAAGCTCTCGCCCTCGTCGCTGAGCCGCTTGAACCGTCGGGCCACCACCTCGTGGATGCTGGCAAAGTCGTCGACGCCCGTCACCCCTTGAATCTTGTAGCGACGGTAACCGGGTTTGAAGGGCAACCCGTCAAGAAACTGCACGAGGCTGGCCACCGTCTCTTGGCCGCTTAAGTGGGCGATGTCGACCCCTTCAATCCGCCGCGGCAACTGCTTGAGCTTGAGCACCTTCTTCAGCCCGGCGAGCCCCTTCTTCGGGTCGACCGGAAACACCTCGGGCTGGACATGCTCCTCAAGGTCGCCTCGCTCGTCGAGCCGTTCGAGCATGCGAATCTCGTCCCGCAGCCGGGCGGCTTTCTCAAACGCCCGCTCGCTGGCGGCCTCCAGCATCTCGGCCTTCATCTGGTCGAGCAGCTTGTTCCGCTGTCCATCGAGAAACAGCTTGAGCCGTTGGATATCGCGGCGGTAGTCCTCTTTGCTGATGCGAAAATTGCAGGGAGCCGTACACTGCTGGATGCTGTGCAGCAGACAGGGGCGGAACCATTCCCAACGCCGATCGTCGGCCTCGATGTCCAGCGAACAGGTCCGAAACTTGAAGATGCGTTGCAGAGCCTGGATGGCTCCTCGCAGGGCCCCCGCGCTGGGAAAGGGCCCATACAGTTTGACGCCGCTACTGCTGGGCTGCCGGGTGAACTCGACGCGGGGGAAGTCCTCGTGGGTGGTGATCTGCAGATAAGGAAAGGTCTTGTCGTCTTTGAGATCGCGGTTGAATTTGGGCTGCACGTCCTTGACCAGTCGCGCCTCGGTCAGCACGGCGTCGACTTCGCTCTCGGTGGGCAGAAAGTCGGCGTCGGCCAGTTCGCGGACCAACTCGGCGGTGCGGGGGTCCTCGGCCGCGGCCTTCAGGAAGTAACTGCCGGCGCGGTTCCGCAGGTCCTTGGCCTTGCCAATGTAGATGACCCGCCCGGCGACATCCTTAAACAGGTAGACACCTGGGGCGTGGGGAAACCCGCGGACCTTCTCTCGCGCACGGCGAAAGCCCAAGCCCAGGTCGATGTCGGCTTCGGCGGGAGCGGCCTGTAGGGGCGAATCGTGTTGGGGGGCATCGTCGGTCACCAAGGGCCTCCGTGGCCAAGTGGGGGCCGGGCTCGAGGGCTCGCCGCGGCCTGCGGGCCTACCGTCTGGGGTTCGGCCGCTGGGCAATTCGCAAGGCATTCTAGCCGGCCACCGGGGAGGCGTCGTCGTGGCGGGTGGGATTTCCCAGGCAGCTCGCACACTAGAAAATCTGGCGACTTGGTGGGGCAAGACCTTGACAGCGAATGCGGCAAATTGTCGCCCGCGCCGATATGTCCCTTCAATTCACCCAGTCAGGTTTGCTATAAGTCTGTTGCTGGTAGGTTGTTCGCTCGTGGCGCGTGGGACTGGCCCGAGCGAGAAATCTAGGAGAAATCCTGAGGAAAATTGCTTGACGGTAGGCCCTTCTCCGTCAAATAATTTGAAGCTTGCAAAAATGCTCCTCGTGAGTGGACGTGTCTGACGGAGAAGACCGAGTTGGAGCCGACCATCGCCGATTTGCGAGTCGTGCCCTACCCACCCCGATTGCCTGTCGCCCGACGGTCAGTCGTTTCCTGGATCACCCAACGAACCAAACGTGCGTTGTCCACCCGTGGCAACCTGCGATGGAGTTTTTGTCGATTAGCTTTGCGGTAAATTTCCTTCCCCGTGTCTTTAGGTTGTTGAGCGGACAATGAGTCGGAACGTGTTTGACGCGATCAATGAGACTGGTCACGACGAGGATTTCATCCCTTCGGAGACCAATGATTTTTGCCCCACGGCAGCCCCTGCTGGCTCCTCCCAGAAGCTGGCCGTGCTCGCCGAGCGGGTCGCTTTGGGCTTGCCCCTGTGGCATCCCGAGGACCGCTGCGATTACAGTGGACTCACCGGAGCGGTCCGCCCACGGGAGTGATTAGTCCCCGGTTTGTCGTCCGCCGGCGATGGCCGGATGAGTCGTTTTCTCAGGCCGTCGCGGTCAGCTCCGCGGCGGCCTTTTTGCTTGCATTCGCAGTCTCGGAGGTCTGGCGCCATGCGCAGGCTGTTGCTTCTCGCCATGGGTCTGGTTGCGGTGAGTCTGGTCACCACAGTTGGCTGCCAACGCCCCGAACCCCTGGATCCGGCCTCGGCCCGGGACGCCCTGATCGCCCAGGCCAGGGAACTCGGCGCCCGGGTCGACATCGCCGCCCAAGTGGGTGACCAGACCGCCTTCGAAATCACCTGGAAGCGGCGGACCCTCGGCCAACCCGAACTCGACGCGACCCGCGCTTTCCAACGGGTGACTTACCTCGATCTCACCGACAGCACTGTCTCGTTGGCCTGGTACCGGGCCTTCGACGGAATTCCCGGCCTCAAGACACTCAACCTGGCGGGCACCGACACCGACGATCTGGACGTCGAGCGGATTCTGTGGAACGCGCCGATGGAGGGCCTCACCCTGTTGGGTCTGGCCGACACCCAAGTCACCGACGAAGCCCTGCCGTTTCTCATTGGGATGCCCAATCTGCGGATGCTGGACCTTCAGCGGACCGCACTCACCGACCGCGGACTCGACCTACTGCCCGAGCTGCCCAAGCTCAAGCGGCTGCGATTGCAGGGCACCCAGGTCACCGCCGAAGGCGTCGCCCGGCTGCAAGCGGCCCGTCCCGAGGTCGAGATTCAATCGGACTTCGCCGAACCCACTTCGCGGCTGACCGATCCCCCGGTGATGGACACCGTGCCCGGCTCATCCGCGGTCAAGATCATTGATCCCTGATCAAGGCCGCCTCGCGGCAACCCAACCTGCCGAGCGCCAGCCCGAAAACTGCCTGGCCAGACCGATCGGGGAGCAATCCAACGGGGCCACGAATGCCGTGCGCGGGGCCGCTGGGGAAGCCGTGGGGGTCGCTTGACCATGGTTCCGTCGCGGGGCGAGCCTTGTCGAAGGCCCCCATCGTTTTGCCTAATCTTGGGCGAAAGAATCGCTAAAGTCGGACAAATGGTCTGGACAGGACCGTTCTTTGGGGGAAGGATC
This sequence comes from Planctomycetales bacterium, assembly GCA_050486385.1. Taxonomy (GTDB): domain Bacteria; phylum Planctomycetota; class Planctomycetia; order Pirellulales; family Pb10988; genus JBJHDE01. The sequence continues at coordinate 3,472 of JBJHDE010000364.1, forward strand.
GACCTTTGACCTCCTGAAATCCGATGAGTCATTGTGTCGCAGGGGGCCTAGAATAGGCGGTGGCCCCTTTCCCGTTGAGGAATCCGGCGTCGCGCCCGAGTGTCTTGCCTCGCCCCTGGCACGGACCAGCCCCGATGACCCGAGTTGAACATGTCCCCGAGCACCGCGACACGGTGCTGGTGGCCTATAACCCCCAGGCCGGCGCGCACGATCGTGTAGCGATGGTCAAACGTCTGCACCGTCGCTTATTGGACCTGGGACTGCGTTGCGAGACCGAGACCGATCGCAACGGCTGGCAACGACGGGGCGAATTCCTGCACGCCGCCGATCGGCTGCGGGCGGTGGTCGCCGCTGGCGGGGATGGGACCGCCACCGAGGTGTGGAACCGTCTGCCGCCAGGCGTGCCGGTGCTGCCGATGCCGCTGGGCAACGAAAACCTGTTGGCCGGCTATCTGGGATTCGATCGCAGCGTCGAAGAGGTGGCCCAGGCCATCCGCGCCCGCCGACTGACCTACCTGGACGCCGGCCTGGCCAACGGGCGGCTGTTCTCGTTGATGGTCAGTTGCGGCTTCGATGCCGACGTGGTCCGGCAGGTCGACCAGCAACGGCATGGGCACATCGGGCGATGGAGCTACATCAAGGCCATTCTGGGATCGCTACGAGGCTATCAGTACCCCAAGCTCCGCGTCAGCTTTCCCGCCAGCGATGCCAGCGATGGATCGGTGGGCTGGTTCAGTGCCGAGGCCCGCTGGCTATTCGCCTTCAACCTGCCTTGCTACGGCGTGGGCCTGCCCCTGGCCCCGGAGGCCTCGGCCAGCGATGGCCGGCTGGATATGTGCCTGTTTCGCAAGGGATCGTTGTGGAATGGCCTGGGCTATCTGGCCAGCGTGTTGCTTCGCCAACATCACCGGTTGACCTCCGCCGGGCAATGGCGGGTCACCCGGTTTCGCGTGGAAAGCGACTTCCCTGTGCCCTATCAACTGGATGGCGACTACGGGGGGCAACTCCCCCTGGAAGTCGAAATCCAGGAGGGTCGGCTCTGCACCATGGTCCCGGTCGGCTGGACCCCGGCGGTCGCCGAGCCCCTGGCCGCCCACGTGGCCTGACGGTTTTGGCTCGCCCTAGCCAACCGGCTAGGCGTGTGATTCAATAGCCCGAGCCATTGGCCGAACAAGGCCGACCGACCGCCCTGGCAAAGGAGTGCCCTGATGAGTGGAACCGTGGAGTCGCTGATCTCACCGACGGTGGACGTCGGGCCCGTTCGCTTTGGCCGTGGTCATCCGCTGGCCCTGATTGCTGGGCCCTGCGTGATCGAGACCCGCGACCTGACGCTACGAATCGCCGAACAACTGGCCACCTTGTCGCAAGACAAAGGCGTGCCGCTGGTGTTCAAGGCCTCGTTCGATAAGGCCAACCGCACCAGCGGGCAGGCGTATCGCGGAACCGGGCTCGATGAGGGACTGGACGTGCTGGCCGCCGTGACCCGGGCGACCGGCTTGCCGGTGACCACCGATATCCACGAGAGCCACCAGGCCGCCCCCGCGGCCGAGGTGTGTGGCTTGCTGCAGATTCCGGCCTTCCTTGCTCGCCAGACCGACCTACTGCGGGCGGCCGCCGCCACCGGGCGGGCCGTAAACGTGAAGAAGGGCCAATTCATGGCCCCAGCCGATATGCGCAACGTCCTGGCCAAGCTGGCCGGCAGCGGTTGCCGCCAATCGATGCTCACCGAGCGGGGCACCTTCTTCGGCTATGGGCGGCTGGTCAACGACTTTGGCGGCCTGGTCGAAATGCGATCCTTCGGCGTGCCGGTTGTGTTCGACGCGACCCACAGCGTGCAACAGCCCGGTGGTCTGGGAGACGCCACCGGCGGCAATCGGGCGTTGGTCGAACCCCTGGCTCGGGCGGCCGTGGCCTGCGGCGTGGACGGCATCTTTCTGGAGACGCATCCCGACCCCGACAGCTCGCCCAGCGACGGCCCCAACATGGTGCCACTCGATCGCCTGCCCGCCCTGATCGATCGCCTGCTCGCCATCCGACACGCCGTCGAGTAAGTCGCATCGCCCGGCTTGTGGTTGCTCCGCACCACACTAAACTCCATCAGCCCTCGGGCGTTAGCCCGGGGTTCTTGTCGTAACCGTTCACGCCCCGGGCAGCAGCAAGCAGTGTTGTCAACCGCTCATATTGCCTGGAGTGCTTGCGCTTCGACTCGACTGTTCAACATCGACCAGCCTACTGCACTGCTTGCCAGCAAGCAGTGGCACACTTTTTGATGAATCAACGGCTCCTGCGCCAGAAAAATGGCTGGCAAGGGCGTTGGTCACGTAGGCGAATATGTTGCGGCCTTGCTGGCGACTCATCAGAAACCGGACGCTAACGCGTTCCGGCTAAGGATTCCTCGCCACCGAAACTCCACCAATCCATGAACTCCATCAGCCCTCGGGCGTTAGCCCGGGGTTCTTGTCGTAACCGTTCACGCCCCGGGCAGCAGCAAGCAGTGTTGTCAACCGCTCATATTGCCTGGAGTGCTTGCGCTTCGACTCGACTGTTCA
>JBJHDE010000365.1:0-6014 GCA_050486385.1 Planctomycetales bacterium
GCATCGCCGTCGAGGCCCAGCGGAAGTACGGCGTGGTCGTTCAGCACGGCACCCAGAACCGCAGCAGCTCGGGGATTGCCGGCCTGCACGAGGCAATTCAAAGCGGCAAGTTCGGCCGGTTGAAGGTGGCCTACGGCTACTGCTGCAAGCCCCGCAACGGCATCGGCGTCAAGCCGGTGACCTCGCCGCCCGAGCATCTGGATTGGAATCTCTGGCGGGGACCGGCGGCGATTGAGGATTATCACGCCAACTACGTTCACTACAACTGGCACTGGTTCTGGGCCACCGGCAATGGCGACCTGAACAACCAGGGCACCCACCAACTGGATGTGGCGCGGTGGGCGCTCGACACCGACCAGACCCATCCGGTGCGGGTGATGGCCCTGGGCGGCCGCTTTATGTGGGACGATCAGGGCGAGACGCCCAATACGATGTTCACCATGGCCGAGTACCCCAATGGCCAGGCGGTGTGCTTCAACGTCCGCAATGTGAATTACAAGGGCTATCAGCATCAGGTCGAGAACGAATATTATTTCGAGGATGGCGGCAAGATCGTCCGCGGCAAGTACTACGCCAAGGGCAGCTCCGAGGGCGAATCCGTGCGGGTGCCCGGCGGCAAGGTCACGCCGGGTGGCGCGTTCGGCAGCTTTATCAATGCCGTCAAGTCGAACGATCCGACCATGGCCAACGGCAACGTCGTCGACGCCCACAACGCCTGCGTGCTGGGCCACCTGATGAACAACTCCTACCGGCTAGGCAGCGAAGTGCCCTTCAATGCCAAGGCCGGTCGCTTTGGCGACGACAGCTTCGCGCACGAGCACTTCATGCGGCTGCACGAGATCATGAGCGAAGGCGTCGGCGTGCCCCAAGACGGCAACCACTATGTCGTCGGGCCCACGCTCGAGTTCGATCCCAAGACCGAGCGGCACGTCGGCGAGCATGCCGAGGCCGCCAACAAGCTGCTCAAGGATCCCAACCGCGAGGGCTTCGAGATCCCCAGCCTCAACCGCGTGTGAGGCCATCTCACGTTTTGAAACACCCGGCCCATCGACCTCGGCACGTCTGGTCGATGGGCCGGTGTGTGTCGGGAACCGGTTTCTTTAAGGAGATCGCGCGATGCTGGGCTTCGATCCGCTGGGAAACAGAGGGTCCGCGTGCGGCTGGGTGATCGCGACTAGCCTGGCGATTCTCGCGAGCCTCGCGGTCCCGGCTTTTGCTTGGGAGCAACCGGCCGACGCGGCTGCGACTCACCAGGCCCACGGCACTCGCGGTATGGTCGTGGCGGTCTCGCCGCCGGCCGTCGAGGTGGGCGTGGCGATTCTGCAAGCAGGCGGCAACGCTGTGGATAGTGCCGTGGCGGTGGCTCTGGCCATGGCCGTCACCTGGCCCGAGGCCGGCAACCTGGGCGGTGGCGGGTTCATGATGATCTGGCCCGGTCCCCAGAGCCCGCACACGGGGACGCCCGAGTGCATCGAATACCGCGAGACCGCGCCGGCGGCGGCCACCGAGCGGATGTTTGCCTTGTCCGACAGCCGCTTCGGTCACCGCGTGGTCGGCACACCGGGAACGGTGCGCGGGCTGGCTTTGGCCCATCGCCGGCACGGGCGGCTCCCTTGGAAGCAGCTCATCGAGCCCGCGCGGCGGTTGGCCGAAGAAGGGTTTACGATCAACCAGGCCCTGGCGCGATCGCTCAACGGCGTGTTGGGCAAGTCGACCGCCGAGGAGTTCCCCGTCCTGCATCAGGTGTTTCAGCCGCCACGCCCGGCCGGCTGGCAGGCGGGCGATCATCTCAGGCAACCAGACCTGGCCGCCACACTGGCGGAGCTTTCCGAGCACGGCCCCGATGCCTTCTACACCGGCAGGATTGCGGAAGCCATCGTCGCCGAGATGCGGGCCGGCGGCGGCCTGCTGACCGCCGTGGACTTGGCCGATTATCAAGCCAAGGTCCGCCAGCCCATTCATGGGCGATTCCGCGGATACGACATCTATGGCCCACCGCCACCCAGCTCGGGCGGGATTGCGATTGTGCAGATGCTCAACATCCTCGAACACTTCGACCTCAACCAGCGGGGGCCGAATCATCCCGAGACCCTGCATCTGTTGACCGAGACCATGCGCCGGGTCTTTCTTGATCGGGCCCGACACCTGGGCGATACCGACTTCGTGACGATTCCCCCGCATCTGACCGACGCCGATTACGCGCGGACGCTGGCCGAGTCGATTGATCGCGGTCGGGCCAGTTCCAGCGAGGCCCTGGCGCCGGACATTCCCCTGGTGGACGAACCCGAGAGCACGACGCACTTTTGCGTGGTCGATGCCGACGGGATGGGCGTCTCCAACACATACACGCTGGAGATGAGTTTCGGCTCGCGGGTCGTCGTGCGTGGGGCCGGCTTTCTGCTGAACAACGAGATGGGCGACTTCAATTGGAAGCCCGGACACACCGATCGGGCCGGCCGCATCGGAACGCCCGCCAACCGCATCGAGCCCGGCAAGCGGATGCTCAGTTCGCAGTCGCCGACGCTGGTGGCCCGCGATGGCAAACTCGTGCTGCTGACCGGCAGCCCGGGAGGCCGCACCATCATCAACACCGTGTTGCGGGTGATCCACAATCGGCTGGAATTCGACCTGCCTCTCGGCGAAGCCGTCGCGGCGCCTCGGCTGCATCACGCCTGGCTGCCCGACCGATTGCGATTCGAGGGGCAGGACCGACCCGAGTTCGCCGAGACCATGGCGGCGCTGGCGGCGATGGGCCATACCGTGGACACCGGCCGCCACCGGCAAGGCGATGCCCACTCGATTGCAATCGACCCCGCGACGGGTCGCCTGACGGGCGTGGCCGACACCCGCCGCGATGGCCCCGCGGCGGGGTTTTAGGCGGGGTGGTTTCGACGCGCCAAGGGTCTAGCGCTTGGCGTCGATGGGCAGGTCGTCAATTTTGGCGGCCACGATGAAGTCGTTCTCGCTGAGGCCATCGATGGCGTGGGTCCACAGTTCGATGGTCACGTTGCGATAGCCGACCAGGTGCAGGTCGGGGTGATGGCCTTCGTCTTCGGCCAGCTCGGCGACGCGGTGGAAGAAGTCCATGGCGGCCATGAAGTTCTTGACGACCCACTTCTTGCCAATCCGCTTGCCATCGTCGCTGAGCGTCCAGCCGTCGAGGGTGCCCAGTTGCTCGACCGACTGCTCGTGGGTCATCGGCTCGACACCGCCTTCGCAGGGCTTGCACTTCTTTTGCAAAAGCGCCTCGGTGGTCTGAGCAGCCATGGTGTGTCCTCCTGGCAGGTGGGAAAACTGTGTCTCGGGCCAGTGGCGACCCGCGGAATTATTCGCGACCGCCGCTGCCCGTCAAACTCACCTGAGCGGGGGCCTCGGAGGGCCGCCAATCGACCAGCTTGAGTTCGACTTTGCGGCGGCCGGCAAACTCGTTGATCTCGGGACGGAAGGCAATGTCCAGCGTTTGGCCGTCCAGGGCGTTGATCTCGTCGATCCACTCGGCCCGGCCAAAAGCCACCGCACGCATGGGGGTTCCCAGGTGCTCCAGCCGCAGGTCGACATGGCGTCCGCCACCCCCCATGGCCTTGGGAGGCGCGGCGAGTCGCACGCCCGCTGTACACCAAAGGGGCCGTGGGTTTCCGGCTCCGAAGGGGGCCATTTGCTCGACCTGCTGCATAACTTCCAGCGAGAACGCGGCCAGTGGGGCTTCGCCGTCGATGAACAACTCGGCGGTTCGCTCGCTCTCGTCCCAAGCGGCCGCCACCCGCTGGCAGAACTCCTCGCGAAAGGCCGGCACCTGGGTCTCGCGGATCGACAGCCCGGCCGCCGCGGCGTGCCCACCGCATTTCTCCAGGTGATGTCGGCAGGCGCTGAGCACATCAATCAGGTTGAAACCCGGGACGCTGCGGGCACTGCCCACGCTGGCCTGTTGGCCGGTTTTGTCCAGGGCGATCACGATCACGGGGCGATGGAAGATGTCGGCCAGACGCCCGGCGACGATGCCAATCACGCCCTTGTGCCAGTCTTTGGCGGCCAGCACCAACGCGGCATCGGCCGCGGGGTCGAATTGCTCCTCGGCCAGGGTGCGGGCCTCTTTGACGATGCGGGCTTCCAGGGTCTGCCGCGCGATGTTGACCTCGTTGAGATGCTGGGCCAGGTCGCGGGCCCGCTCGGGGCTGGTGGTCTCCAGCAGTTCGACGGCCAGGCGGGCCTCGCCAAAGCGACCCGCCGCATTAATCCGGGGGGCCAAGGTGAAGGCCAGGTCCTCGCCGCTGAGGGTCCGCTTGCGGCTCAACTTGGCGGCATCCAGTAAGGCGGCCACGCCGACCGAGGGCGATTGGGCCAGGCTGGTGAGTCCGTGACGGACCAGCACACGGTTCTCGGAGACCAACGGCACGACATCGGCCACCGTCCCCAAGGCCGCCAACCCCACGGCTTGCAGCAAGTAGTCGCGGAGTCGATCGGTGACCTTGCGAGCACCGCTGGCCAGCCGGCACAGGCTCCAAGCCAGCTTGAGCGCGACACCGGCCCCGCAGAGTTCCGGGAACGGATAGTTGCCGCCGGGCAGACCAGGATGCACCAGGCACGGAACATCGGGCAGGGCCGGGCCGGGCTGATGGTGATCGGTGATGATCAACTCGATGCCCAGCCGTTGGGCCAAGGCGGCTTCCTCAACCGCCGTGATGCCACAATCGACCGAGACCACCATCGAGCAACCGGCCGCGTGCAAGCGTTCCAGGGCCTCGCCATTCAGGCCGTAGCCTTCATCCAAGCGGTTGGGGACATGGTAAACCACGTCGGCTCCCAGCAATCGCAGCCCCACGCTCAAGATGGCCGTGCCGGTGATGCCATCGACATCGTAGTCGCCGTAAATCGCGATCTTGCGGCCGCCGCGAATCGCCGCCAGCAACCGCTCGGCCGCCTCGGGCACGCCCGGCAGATCGTCGGGATCGTGGAGTCCCGACAGCTTGGCGTCGAGAAAGCCCCGGGCGTCGTCGGGATCGGTGACCCCACGTGCCCAAAGAAGCTGGGCGACGACGAACGGCAGGTCGGCGGTGCGGGCCAGATCCTGAATCCGACCGGCATCCAGGGGACGGATGCGCCAGAGCTTGGCCATGATGCTCCTGCGTGGTGCCAAACTGGAAGTTCCCGCGGGCCCCGGTTTGCAAGGCCAGCTTGGATCGCCATGCTAGCACAGGGACCGGCGACTGTCTGCCAGTCCGTCGTCAAATTGGTCGCCCCCCGAGTCGGATGTTGCGAGGTGCTGCATGAAACGCCGCCGAAGCTGGTTGGGGTGTCTCGCCGCGGCGGTGGGGCTGTTGGTGGTGCTGGTGATCGCCACACTGGCTATTTTGGGGGGCATGCTTGCCTGGGAGGGTCGGGTGCAACGCGAGTTGGTGGCCCAGCTCCGCGGACAGGGGGCTCAAGTCCGTTACGATTGGCAATTGGCCCGCGACGGGCAGCCCGGCCGGACCTTTCCTCCGGGGAACCCGGTCCTCCGCGGCTTGCTGGGGAACGATGCCTTTCAGCGCATCGGGTCGGTCGACTTTCGCCGAACGACGATGATCAGCCGGCCTCACTGGCAGCGGGTGGTCAGCAGTCGCGGGCTGCGTTGGCTGGCGGCGGTTCAGACCGGGGTGAGTAACAGCGACTTGGAGCAGCTCGACCCCGACATCCCGCTGGAGACCGCGATCCTGTCAAGCAATCCGATCGGCGACCCCGGCGTTGCCGCGTTGGCCCAGGTGAAAAGCCTCCGCCGCATCGACCTGGCCGACACCTCGGTCACCGATTCCGGCTTGGCCGCCTTGGCCAACCTGCCCCAACTCGAGTCGTTGGACCTCAGCGGGTTGGACCTGACCGACGCCGCCGTCGGGCACCTGGAGCGGCTCACCACATTGCGAGAACTCCGCATTCAGGACACCGGCCTCTCGGCCCAGGCAATCCAGCAACTTCGTGCCGCCCTGCCCGAGACCGAGATCATCGATTAACCCGGCTCGTTGGTCCGACGGGTAACCAAC
>JBJHDE010000366.1:0-5973 GCA_050486385.1 Planctomycetales bacterium
GGCACCCTCCTGGTTGACGACTTCGGCCGCCAGCGGGTCGCACCGCAAGAGTTGCTGAATCGCTGGATCATCCCGCTGGAACACCGCATCGATTACTTAACCTTGCACACGGGCCTCAAGATTCAGGTTCCCTTCCGGCAGATGCTGGTGGTGGCAACCAACCTCGATCCCAACCGCGTGATGGACCCGGCGTTTCTGCGGCGGATGGGTTATCGGATTGAGATTCAGGCCCCGACGGTCGAGCGTTTCAAGGAGATCTTTGTCCGCTACGCCCAGGATCACTGCAATCTCATTCCGCCACCGCGGCTGTTGGATCGACTGATCGAACGCTACAAGCGCGAGAATCGCCCGCTGCGAAGCTGCGAACCCCGCGACTTGATCCTGCGCGTCAGCGACATCTGCAAGCTGCATCACCAGCCGATGGAAATCAACGACGAGTACCTGGATATCGCCTGGAGCGGCTACTTCGGGGTCCGCCGCGATCGCAACTGAGGGCTCACTCGACAGGAAACACGGCCTTGCGGGCGGCAACCGCGACGCCCGGAAAGTCGGCGAACACGCCGTCCACGCCATGGGCAAAGGCCCGGCGGAGGGCGGCTTCGTCGTTTTTGAAGGTCCAAGCATAGATGCCCAGGCCGTAGTCTTGCATATCTTTGATCCACGCGGCCGAGTCGTCGGCCAGCACATGCTCGGCCCGGATGCCCAGCATCTCGACCGACAGGCGGATCCGCGGCAGGTCCTGCTCTTTGGGACGCTTGGTCACCAAAAGCTGCAACGGCAACTGGGTCTTGGGACGAAGCGCCTCGAGGGTCTCCAGCTCAAAACACTGCACGACCACCGGAATGCCGGAATCATTTTCTATCCGGTGACGCTCGACGGCCTCTAAAAAGGCTTTCCCGATATCCAGCCCAGCCTGGGCCTGTCGGGCGGGCTGCTTGAGTTCGGGACACAGTCCGACCCGGGTTCCCGCGACCCGATTGTGGGTTTTGACCAAGGCGACCAACTCATCGAACGTGACCAGGCCCTCCTGGCGATCGTACTCGGTGGGCCGCCCTTGCGGTTGATGCCGCACCCGAAGCTGACGCAACTCCTCAAGCGTAAGATCGTAAATCCGCCAACTGGGCTGGCCGCTGGCATCGCGTCGCGCGCGGTCGGCGAATTGCGGCCGCTCGGCGATATCGGTGATCCGATTGAGTGTCTCGTCATGAAAGGCGACCAGCACGCCATCGCGACTGAGCCACAAATCTGGCTCCAGCAGGTCGGCTCCCTGCTTCAGGGCCAGCCGATAACTGGCCAGCGTGTGTTCCGGGCGTTCACCACTGGCCCCGCGATGGGCCACCACCACCGGCAAGCCATCCGTACGACGCCCCTGATTCGTGAGTGGGCGATTGTCTTGCTCGTCGCCGAGTAGCGGTGGATGGGGCTGTCCCACCACCAAGAGGATTGCCGCCAGACCCAGCAGGCCCCAACTCCACAGAATCTTCATCGTCGGCCGCCCCGATTATTCAATCGCCCGAGTTGTGAACACCGCCGCGGGCCGTACAGCCTGCCGCGACGCGGTCGAGTCTACTGGGCGGCAGCGCGATTGACTATCACCGGCGCAGGCCACGACCAGCAGGCTAGCGCCTGGGTGCGTCGAGCACCTCGCGGACCGCCTTCGCCAGCGCATCCGGGGTGTAGGGCTTATCCAAAAAGGGCTCGTCGCCCCGCTGAATGCCCCGGCGGACAATCAGCTCGTCGGAGTAGCCGCTGGTGTACAGCACTCGCATGCGTGGGAACTTGCTGCGGAGCGCGGCGGCCAGCTCGGTGGCCCCCAGACCGGGCATGATCACATCGGTGACCAGCAAATCGATGGCCCCGCTCAACTCATCCACTCGGCTCAGGGCCTCGTCGCCGTGGGGGGCGACAATCACATGATAGCCGCTCTGGGTGAGCACTTCGGCCGCCAGTCGTCGAACCGACGGCTCGTCCTCGACAATCAGGACCGTCTCGTTGCCGCGGACGGACGGCGATCGCTCGGCGGGTTGAGCGTCGGTGGGGTTCTCGACCACGATCGGGAAAAAGACGCGGAAGGTCGATCCGCGATTCGGTTCGGTTTCGACGGTCACCGCTCCACGGGCTTGTTGAATGATGCCCAACACCACCGACAGCCCCAATCCCGTGCCATGCCCTACGTCCTTGGTCGTAAAAAATGGCTCGAAGATCCGCGACTGCACCGCCGGGCTCATCCCTTGGCCTGTGTCGGCGACCGTCAGTTCCTCGTAGCAGCCGGGGGCCAACGGCGACTCGTCGTGGCTCAGCAACTCGTCGGCGGCAAGCTCGCGGTTGCCGGTCGCCAGCGTCAAACAGCCACCCCGCGGCATGGCATCGCGGGCGTTGATGGCCAGGTTCATAATCACCTGCCCCAGCAGCGTGGGATCCGCCTCGATGCTTTCCAGTTCGTCGGCCAGTTGGGTCTGCAAGGCAATGTCTTCGCCAATCAGCCGTCGCAGCATCTTTTCGGTTTCGACAATGACATCGTTCAGGCACACCACCTGGTTCTGCACGACGGTGCGTCGGCCAAAGGCCAGCAACTGCCGGGTCAGCGCCGCGGCCCGATTGCCCGCATCGCGGACGGCCTCCAGCGGTGCGTAATTCCGATCGTCCGCGGTCAGCTTGGCCAGGATCATCGAGGTGTAACCCAGGATCACGGTCAGCAAGTTGTTGAAGTCGTGGGCCACACCGCCGGCAAGCTGGCCGATGGCCTCCATCTTTTGCGATTGACGAAGCTGCCGTTCGAGCTTGCGAAGCTCGGTCAGATCGCGCAACACGCACGACAAGTAGCGAACCTCGCCTTCCTGGGACCGATGGGCCAACAACAAATGGCTCACTGGCTGCCGATCGCCGGTGACGGTGTTCACCGCGGATTCGCCCAACCAGGAGCCTCGCTCCAGCGCCGCGGGCAGGGCTTCGCGGCGGAGCCGATCGGCATCGGTCGCCGGATGCAAGTCAAACAGGTCCAGCTCGGCGGGCACCTCGCCGCGAACTTGCTTCACATGCCGTTGGGTCGCTTCGTTCAAAAAGATCACCCGGCCCGCGACATCGGCAATCACCACGAAGTCGGGCGTGGCGTGCAACAAGGACACCAGACGCGCCTGCTCTTCCTCGGCCTGCTTCCGCGTGGTGAGATCGCGGATCACTCCGGCAAATCGTCGCAGGCCGTCGGCCTCGGTTTGAAACTCGGTGACCGACAAGTCCACCGGGGTCCGACCGCCATCCTTGCGCAGGACCTCGACCTCGCGGCCAATCCCAATGATCTTGGCCTCGCCGGTCTCTAAGTAATTCTTGAGGTAATCGTCATGTTGGGCTGAGTGAGGCCGGGGCATCAACATCTTGAGGTTCTTGCCCAGCACCTCGTGCCGCGAGTAGCCCAAAATCCGCTCGGCCGCGCGATTGAACAACTCGATGGTGCCGTGCTGGTCGATGCAGATGATTCCGTCCAGGGTGCTCTCGAGGATGGCGTTCAACAGAATTTCGCGCTTGCGCAACTCGGTGAGATCGCGGGCCACTTTGCAATAGCCCGTGAACTGCCCCGACTCGTCAAAGACCGCGTTCAACACACCATTGCACCAGAAGCGGCGACCGTCCTGACGAAGCCGCCAACCTTCGCTGACACACTTGCCGTCGCGCCGGGCGACTTCAAGTTCCTGCTGCGGACCACCGGCCTGGCGTTCATCCTCGGCAAACAAATCGTGATAGGGCCGTCCCATGGCCTGGTCGCTCGTGTAGCCAAACAGCCGCTCGGCCCCCACATTCCAAGTCGAGATGTGACCCTCGGAATCCGTCAAGAAAATGGCATAGTCCTTAACATTCTCGATAATCAACCGCAGGCGTTCGTCCAGGCTCCGCTGCCGGGCCTCGGCGGTCTTCCGCTGGGTCAAATCGTGCAGCACCACCAGAATCGAGCGGCGACCATCCAACATTATGGACGTGGCCACCGCCTCGACAGGCACAAGCTGGCCGTCCAGCCGCAGGACCCGCTCTTCCAGCGCCGGGGCCGAGCCGTTGCCGGCGAGCATCGCGGCGATTCGCTCTTTGATGACCTGATGATAAGCCGGCTGAAAGAAGTCCAGTGGCGTCCGCCCCAGCACCTCAACCGATGTCTGGGCCCCGACCAACCGCACAAAGCTGGGATTACAATACACGAGGCGATTGTCACAATTGATAAACAACGCATCGGGTAGAATCTTGATGAGTCGCCGTAAGCGGTCTTCGCTGGCCCGCAGCTCGGCTTCGGCTCGCTTCCGCTCGGTGATGTCGCGGGTCACCTTGGCATAGCCCACGTGCCGGCCCCGCGGTTCGAACAGCGCCGTCAGGGTCAGCAAGGCGTCAAACTCCGAGCCGTCGCGACGCACCCGGACGCCTTCCGCCTCGACCCGACCGTGCCGCAGCGCTTCGCCCATCAGCCGCTCGGGTTCGCCGGCCTCGGCATCCGTCGGGCGATAGAACATCCGTACGTGCCGCCCCAGCACCTCCGGAGCGGAGTAGCCCTTGATCCGCTCGGCCCCCGGATTCCAACTCGCGATGTGCCCTTGGGGGTCCAGCAAATAGATCGCGTAGTCGCTGACCGACTCGACCAGCAAACGATAGGCATCGCCCGATTCACCCAGCCCTTCCAGGTCGGGGGGCAAATCATGATCATCCGCTGGCACCATGGGACGCCTCGAGCAATCGAGTCAGCGAATTTCCCACCCCCAGGCTCGAATCAACCCAGGTGGAAGCGAAGGGGCGATCTGATCGAATCAGCGGCCGTCGCGAGAGACTTCCCCGCCCTGGTCCCTCACGATAGCAACATCTCCCCGTCAGGGAGAAGCAACCTGATCTACGGCCCTATCCTCCCCCTTCCAGTACCGCAACTCAAGAGGACATACGCCGGAAAACCCTGGGATGCCCCAGCTCGGGCAGGATTTAGCCCAAGCCAAAACAAGGCCCCCGCCCGCTTGGACCAGCGGCGACACCACAGCCCTCGTGGGACTTGTCCGGCCATCCCTAAGAACGTGCGATGGTCGTTCTTCCAACAGAAAGCGCCCCACGGTGGGTCGCCAACCGGGCCGGGGTCGAACCGAGTGACCTTGGCGGACAAGGGCCTCGGAATGTGCTACCATGCAAGGCCCGAGAATGTTGGCAGTCCCCGCGTGGTAGAGCAGCATGCGACCTGGTCCCTTGGAAACCGCCCTGGCTCATGGATTGGCCGAAGGAGGCGATCTCCCGGCCGAACTCAAGAAGCTGGGCGATTACCCGATTGCTCAAGTCCAGGAGGCCGAGGCCGTGGTGGCCGCCCTGGGACGCCGAGTCCGCGAAGACAAAGCGACTTCGCCCGCGGCCGGTCAAGAACCCGTGCCACTGGTGCTGGCCGGCCTGTTTCAGGATGCGAGCACGCCCGAGGCCTACATCGTGTTTGCCGAGCGGGGCATGCCGCACTTGGTGCGGTGGTTCGACCGGCTATGGCGGCAGCCCGACAAGCACGAGCCGTGGCTGCTGTTTCTGCTCAAGCTGTTTGGCATGTACAACGCCCCGTCGGGAATCGAGCGGATTGTCCAGGCCGCCCGGCACCCGCTGGCCCCGGACGACATGATGTGGCCGGTGATCTTCAAACAGTTCGACCTCGAGCACCCGGCCCGGCACACGCTGGTACGGAGGTTGAGCAATCCGCTGCCAGGTGCGTTGATTGGGCTGGGGCTGTTGAACCTGGTCAATCAATTGGCCGTGGCCGGCGAGTTGCTGAATCATCCGTTCGATTGCCCCGAGGGCTGGCTGCTGATCGAACGCTGGTTGACCGACAGCGGGCCGCACGCCGTGGGCAGCGCTCAGGTGGCGGCCACGAGCCTGCCGTTTCTCAGCGAGCCACCCCTAGGGCGATTGCTCGTGACGGCGGCCGGGCGACGGGAAGGGGTCGTGCGGCTCGAGGTGGCCTGGGCCACCGCCCGGCTGGGC
>JBJHDE010000367.1:0-5952 GCA_050486385.1 Planctomycetales bacterium
GCCTGGGCGGCCGGATCGGCGGCTCCGCGCTCCGGGGCGAATCGAGTGAACCAGCCGGTGTCAATCTCACCTCCCTGGAACGACTCGTCGGCCAGCGGCAACAACTTCGTGCAGGCCGATCTCAACCAGCAACCCATCTACGTGGCCGATGGTTTCGGGGCCCACAATCAGCCGGCGGTTCGCTTCGATGGCGACCTCTCGGGACACTCCGGCGGCGTGGCCCCGAATGCCGATGAATTGCTGCTGGCCAACAGCACCTCGCCCCGCACCGTGATCATCGTCAACCAGACCATGGCCCACCAGGGGCTGGATGGCATCTGGGGCCATAACGACACCGATTTCGGGATCCGTCGCCACAACGGCACGGCCTGGCAGAATCCCGGCGGCGGCTACGCCAGTGCCGGGCACCTGTTCGTCAACGGCCAGTCGGGTGTGAATCCCGAGGTCGGACTGAATACCGTGCATATTCTGTCGGCCACGAACTACGCCGGACCGCTCCTCGATATCACCAGCCTGGGCAATTACTTCCAGTCCGGCACAAATACACCACGCCCGTGGAACGGCGAGATCGCCGAGGTCGTCGTCTTTGATCGTGTGCTGTCGGACTCTGAGCTGACCGTCATCGAGACGGCCCTGGCCGCCAAGTACGGCATCGACCTGGGCGCGGGCAGTCTGTATGCCGGGGCGACGACCGACGCCGGCGGCTACTGGCACGATGTGGTCGGCGCCGGCGGAAGCGACCTGATCAACGTGGCCTTCGGCAAGACGGCTTCCCAGAGCAGCACCCGGGCCGCCGGTGGGGCCGCCCGATTGGCGGTCGATGGCAACCTCAGCGGCACGTTCAACGACCTTTCCACCACCCACACCAACACCGAGACCAATCCCTGGTGGCAGGTGGATCTGGGACGCGGGCACGACATCCATCAGATCCAACTGTTCAACCGCACCGACTGCTGCGGCGATCGGCTGCGGGACATTGTCGTGACCATTTACGACGCCGACGGGCAAGTGGTGTGGACCTCGCCCACGCTGAATCCCGGCAACGCCTTGGGTAGCCCGCCGCAAATGTTCCTGGATGTGGCCGCGCTCAACGGGGGCCAGACGATCAACGGCCAGGTGGTGCGGGTGCAGCGGATGGGAAGCGGGGCGCTGCTCTCGCTGGCCGAAGTCGTGGTGTTGGCCCCCAACACCGAGACCAACGTGGCCGTCGGCCAGACAGCCACCCAGATCAGCACCAATCACGGTGGCACCGCCGATCGCGCCGTCGATGGGAATCCCGACGGCCTCTGGGGGAACGGTTCGGTAACCCATACCGCCAGCGCGGTGGAGCCCTGGTGGATGGTCGACCTGGGCAGCGACCAGCCAATCGAGCAGGTCACGCTCTACAACCGCACCGACTGCTGCCGCGATCGGCTCCGCGATGTGTTCGTCGAGATCCTCGATGCCGACGACAACGTGCTATGGACCTCGCAGGTCATGAACGCCGGCAACGCCGCGGCCGGGGCCGACCCCTACACCCTGTGCGTGAATGTCCTGAATGAAAACAACGGTCAGCCGGTCGAGGGTCGCCAGGTACGGGTCTGGCTGAATCACACCGGGTCGTTGAGCCTGGCCGAGGTCGAGGTGTTCGTGCAGACACCGCCCCAGCCGGGCGTCGCCACCGCCGGGGCCGCGGGCTTTGGGTTCGATTTGACCAGCGCCCAGGCCACGGGGGCCTGGCTGTTTGCGGGACATAAGACGCCGGTCAACGCCCTGGTCTCCACCGATCTGGCCTTCGGAGTCGATCAGCGGTGGAGTCGGGTGTGGTACGTCGATGTGACCGGTTCGACCGACGCGACCCTGGTGTTCGATTTCTCGGACGCTGGCCTGCCACCGCCGGGCCCCGAGTTCCGCGGCTTCCACCTGCTGTACAGCCCCAACAACGACTTCGAGGCCAGCGAGTCGCCCTTCGAGGTGCTGCACGTGGGGGCCACGCGGGAGGGCGATCGCCTGCTGTTCCATGTGCCCTCGGGGTTGTTGCAAGACGGCTACTACACGTTGGGACTCTCGGAATCGGCGGTCACGCTGTTCCCCGCAGCGGACATCGCCGACAATGGCACGCCCGACACGTTTCGCTTGGTCCGCGACGGGGCGTTGATTCATTACTTCGTGAACGATGAACTCGAGTCGATCTTCGCCACCTCGCAGGTGAGCAGCATCACGGTCTATGGGTCGAGCGACGACGACACGCTGATCGTCGACTACTCGGGCGGGGCGCTGGGTGTGCCCGTCTATTTTCATGGGCTGGGTCAGTCCGAGGGCGGTGACGGCGATGCCCTGGTCGTTACGAATGGCAGCTTCGGCACCGTGACGCACACGCTGACGGGTCCGGACTCGGGCTGGTTGGACCTTTCCGACGATGGCCTGCCCGACGTGATCTATACCGGTTTGGAGCCGGTGGACCTGACCGACAGCGTTCTGACCGATATGGTGTTCCATCTGCCCAGTGGGACTCATCAGGCCGAACTGGTGGACCTGGGCGGCGGTGTGTGGCGGTTTGCCAGTACGGAGGCGACACCCACATTTGAAAGCACCGACTTCGTGGCTCCCAGCGGCACGGTGATGGTCCATGCCCAGGCCGGCTCGAACTCGGTGGTCGAAGTGGGCGCGGGCACCGTGCTGACGGTGAACACCCATCACCACACGGCGATCGATCTGCAAGGCGGCCTGCTGCACGTGGTGGCCGACGCCACGGTCGAGAATCTCGCTGGCACATTCAACAGCCTCGTGCTGCTGGACGACGCCAGTCTCTCGGTCGCCTCGACGCTCGACTCGACCTACGCCGGGCGGATTCAAGGCAGCGGCGATTTTCTCAAGCTGGGCGCGGCCGAACTCACCCTGGCGGGCTGGAACAGCTACACCGGGGCCACCATCGTCGACGAGGGGACGCTCAAGCTCGAGGCCCCGCCGGCGGACCTGGCGGTGTACTACACCTTTGATGATGGCACGGCCCACGATCAAAGCGGCCATGGGATTCACGCCACCGTGCAGGGTCGGCCGACCTTCCAAGACGGGACGATCCGCCTGGATAATGGCCTGCCGCTAAGCTTCGGCAGCTACCTGGAGATCCACGACCCGGCCTTCGGCGACATGTTCACCCAGGCCGGCAGTTTCTCGATGTGGGTTCAGCTCAACGTCGCCACGCCCACCGCCGGCCAGCGGACCGGCCTGGCCCACCTGGGTAGCGCGGCCCAGTCGGACCACTACACCTGGACCGACGGCCAGATGTACTCGGGCATGTTTCGGACCTCGCGGGTGAATAACATCGTCCTCGATCCCACCATCGACCGCACCGAATGGCACCTGCTGACCGTTACCCACGATGCTTCGGGCTGGCGGGTGTATCAGAACGACGTGCTGATTCACTCGACCGCGGCCGCGACGTTCTCGCTGGGATCGCTGCCCTGGCTGCTGGGCGGCTCGCGCCCGGATCGCCTGATGGATGCCGCGATCGATCAGATCGCCATCTACACCGTCGGGCTGAACGCCGAACAGGTCCAGGAGCTGTACGATCGCGGGCGGCAGGGTTCCATGCACCTGTCGGCCTTGCCCGTGGGTACCGAACTGGTTGTGAACGCCGGGGCCACGCTGGACCTGAACGGGCAGTCGGCCTACGTGGCGGCCTTGCAGGATGGCGGCTCCGGGGGCGGCACGGTGACCAACACTCATCTCACTAGCGCGGCGACGCTGGTCGTGGGGCTGGATGGCGGCGTGGGCAGCTTCTCGGGCACGTTGCAAGATGGCAGCGGGGGCCTGGCGCTCACCGTGTTGGATAACGGCAGCCAGACGCTGACGACGGCCAATAGCTACACCGGCGGCACCCTGGTGCAGCAGGGCACGCTGATTGTCTCGGTCAATAGCGCCCTGGGGCCCGGCAGCGGAGGCACGCGGATCGGGGCGCTGGGCTCGTTGATGTTCTCGGGCGGTGTGCAGTACACCACGCCCGAGGCTCTCGTTTTGGAAGAAGGTGGACGGCTGGGTAGCCTGGACGGTGACAATCGTTTTGATGGATCACTCGCCCTGGTCGATGCCACGATCCATCGCGTCCCGGGCAGCCAAGCGGCCCTGAGCCAGTTCACCGGCAGCGGGGCGGGCGAGGGCCTCGACCTGGAGGGCGACTTCGTCTATGCGGTCAACATCCGTGGTCCTCAGGTCAGTGGCGTGGGCCCGCAGGGGTTGGTGTTTACGGCGGATAACGCGACGCCGGGGGTCCGCGTGGTGGCCGACCAGGAAATTCTGAACTGGCAATCGCCGAACTTCGACGGCGGCGATGGGGGGTCCGGCGCGGGAGCCGAGGGGCCGCTCGAAACGGTCATGCGGTCGATTCGCTGGACCAACACCCTGGGGGCGACCAAGCTCAGTGTGCTGGAGGTTCATCTTGATGATCTCACGGTGGGCCACGAATACCAAGTGCAGTTGCTGTATTTTGAGAACGGCGGCGGCACCCGGCAGCACGATGTCTACCACGACGGGACCCTGATTTACGATCGGATCAACACCCGATTGTCCACGCCCGACGGCGATACTGGGCAGGTCATCACCTACCGCTTTGTGGCGAGTTCGACCTCTACGGTCTTCACGCTGGACGGCCGGGCCAGTTCCGGCGACCGGAACCCCGTGCTCAATGCCTTCACGTTGGAACACCTGGGGGCCAGCGGTGTCAGCCCGCCGCGGGAACGAGCCACCATTGACACCGCCGGCGGGGCGAGTTTGGCTCTGCATGGGGCGATTGACCTGGGGGCCCATTCGCTGGATTTCGTCGGGGCCGGCCAGACCCAGGTCCACGGGGCGATTGGCTCGTCGCACGCGCCGGCCAGTTTTGTGGACACGGCCCTGGCCCTGGGGGCGGGCGGCGTCTGGACGTTTGACGAACTGGTCGATGGGCAGGTGCTGGATCTCTCGGGAAATGGCAATCACGGCACCTTCCACAACGGTGCTCGATTGAGTCCCGCGGGGACGGGTTTGAGTGGTCAGTCGGGGGACCAGGCCCTGTATGTGAATGGCGAGTCGGCTCATCTGTCGATTCCCCACGATCCGGTCAACCTGTTGAACGCCGAGACGTTGACGATCGCCGGATGGTTTCAGGCCCACAACCTGCCCACGTCGACCCAATGGCAGGCGCTGTTCATGAAAGGCGACGACTCCGGCGGCAACTTCCGTGACGCGGGGCTGTTTATCAACCAATTGGGCTATCTGCACCTGAGTGCCTCGACCGCGGGTGGCGTGAACATCACGACAAACTCGGCGGATAACACGCTCAATCCCTCGAACGCCAATGGCTGGAATTTCTTTGCCACGGTGATTGATGTGCCTTCGGGCCAGCAGCGGCTGTACCTGAACGGGCAGCTTGTCGGCACCACCGGGCGGAGCGAGCCCATCCCGGCGAGCGGTCTCGATTGGATTTTGGGCAACCGCTTTCCGGCCGACGTGGGCTTCGAGGGCCTGATCGACCGCTTCGCGGTGTTCACATCGGCGCTGTCGCAGGCCGAGGTTCAGCAACTCTACACCGCGGGACTGGCCGATCAGAGTGTGAATCAACTGCGAATGCAGGGTGCCGGGACGGTGCGGCTGGCGGCCGACAACTCGTATACCGGGGGCACCGTGGTCAGCGACGGCACGTTGATCCTGGCGGCTGAGTCGGCCCTGGGTGTGCCGGCCGCCGGAGTGGCCGATGTTTGGGTCCGCGGTGGGCAGGTGCTGCTGGAAACCGATATCGTGGTCGACGCCTTGGTGCTGGCGGGCGGCACGAGCGATACGGCCGGCTTCGCCTGGACGATCCAGGACACCGCCACCTTGGGATTGTGGGACTTCACCATCGACGGCGGCAGCTTCGTGCTCAGCGGTCAGGATCTGGCCAGCGCGACCGTGGATCGCACGCTCGAGGTTTCGGGCGGCACGCTGGAAGTCCTGGCG
>JBJHDE010000368.1:0-5951 GCA_050486385.1 Planctomycetales bacterium
CCCTCCCGCAGCAGATCGCCGCCCTCACCCAAGCGGGCCGCTCGGATGAGCAGCTCCACGAGCAGCACCCCCAGGAGGTCCAGCAGACCGAGGCCACGATCGAAACGACCTTCGAGCGGAATCGCCAGCTCGTCGAACGCCTGGCCCAGATTCAGGAAGAAGCCCTCGAACGGGCCCGCGAGCAGAGCGAGGATACCCCGGCCGGGGCCCAGACCACCGCCGTGCCGGCTGACGCCCGCCGACAGTAAGCATCGCTCCAGGCAACAGCGGCGGCCGTCACCGCGCGACGCCGCCGGCCGACTCCGACGCGCTCAGTTCAACAGGTTTGCCCGCCGGCGGGGGCCCGCAATCTCGCGGGTGATCTCGCGGATGTGGTTGTCGGAATCCACAAACACGGCCACTGGCTCGTGCTGGGCCACATCGGCCTCGGGGACCAGTCGAAACGTGGCGATGATCACCACGTCGCCGGCCTTGGCCAGATGGGCGGCTGCCCCATTGGCGCACAGATCGTAGGCGCCCTCCTCGCCGCGGATGGCGTAGGTCTCGAAGCGGGTGCCGCGAGTGACGTTCCACACGTGGACGGCTTCCCACTCGGCCACGCCGGCGGCGTCCATCAGCGCACCGGGAATCGTCAAGCTGCCCTCGTACTCGAGGTCGGCCTGGGTGATGGTCGCCCGGTGGATTTTGGCTCCCAAAAGCTTGCGATAGCCGTTCACGCGTGCCCCCGGCAAGAAGATGTCCTTTCTCTATCGTATCTTGCCAAGCCTCGCTGGCTAGGGAAAGGCGAGTGTGTCGCGGCCCCTCGAATGGTGAGAGCGGCCGAAATTCATCTTTTGGGTGATTTCTGAGGATCCTGGCGGGCTCGTCGCGTGGGGGGTAGGCGATTGATTCCTGCCCCGCGATTGGCGTCGGATAGGCGACCGCTGGCGGCTTGCCCAGCCGGCACATGGGCGATTTCGTCGACTGGCATGAAACTCGCCGGTCGGTTCGACTGGTATGACGGGTTGAATGCTCGGGGCGCGCTGCAACCCTGCGGCGGTCAGGCGTCGGTCCACGAAGCGACACGTTGTGGGGTGAACCATGCGGATGCGAATGGTGGTGGTCGGGCAGGCCCTGGCCCTGGGACTGCTGGGGGCTCGCCCAGTGGCGGCCGATCCCGAGGTCACCTACCACGAGCACATCGCGGGAATCGTCTACGCCCGCTGTGCCGAGTGCCATCGGCCCGGCCAGGCCGGCCCCTTTCCGCTGTTGACCTATCAAGACGTCAGCCGTCGGGCGTCGACGATCCAGGCGGTCGTCAATCAGCGGTACATGCCGCCCTGGCATCCGGTGGAGGGTTATGGCGAGTTCCGCGACAGCCGCCGGCTCAGCGACCAGGAACTCAGCCTGCTGAACCGCTGGATCGACGCCGGCCGGCCCGAAGGTGATCCCGCGCTCAGCCCGCCGCCGCCGGTGTTTCCGCCCGACGGCTGGCAGCTTGGCGTCCCCGATCTTGTGATTGAGATGAGCGAGGGCTTTGCGATCCCCGCCGACGGTCGCGACATCTACCGCTCGTTCGTCATTCCGCTGAACCTGGACGAAGACAAATGGGTGCGGGCGATTGAGTTCCGGCCCTCGGCCCGCAGCGCGGTGCATCACTCATTGTTCTTTCTGGACGGCTTGGGTCTGGCACGGGCCCGCGATGCCCGCGACGCCAAGCCGGGCTTCAGCGGCATGATTCCGCCCTCGGGTCGGATGGGCGGTTACACGCCCGGCAACGATGTGACCGCTTGGAGCGATGGGCTGGGCTTGCCGTTGCCCCAAGGCAGCGATTTCGTGTTGCAAACCCACTTTCATCCCACGGGCAAGCCCGAGGTCGAACGGTCAAAGCTGGGGCTGTACTTTCTGGATGGGCCGTCCAAAAAGACCCTGGTGCCCTTGCAGGTGCCGCCGGGCTTTGGAATTGGCATGGGCATCGATATTCCGCCGGGCGAGACGAACTACACGATCACCGACGAGCTGACGGTGCCCGTGGATGTGGAATGCCACGAGATCGGCGGCCACGCCCATTACATCTGCAAGACGATGAAGATGACCGCGCACCTGCCGGATGGTCGCGTGGAACCGCTGCTGTACCTCGACAATTGGGATCTCAACTGGCAGGGCCGTTACCGCTACAAGCAGCCGGTGGCCTTGCCCGCTGGCACCGTGCTCAAGAGCGAGATCACCTACGACAACTCGGCCGACAACCCCCGCAACCCGTATCATCCGCCCCGCCGGATTCGCTGGGGCCGCGAGAGCAACGACGAGATGGGCAGCATCACCGTGACGGTCACACCCCGCGACGAGCGCGATGCCCAGCAGCTTGTGCGAACCAGCCGCCGCACGATGCTCGAGTCGTTGCGGCCCACCGGGCAGTTTCTCGACCGGCTGCGGAATCGCGATGACGGCCCAGCCAACGACGGCAGTCGCGCCGCCGAGGCCCTGATCCGCCGCTTCGATGCCAATGGCGATGGCAAGCTCCAACGGGATGAGGTGCCCGAACGGTTTCGGGGCCGCGGCTTCGACGCCTTGGATACCAACGGCGACGGCGTGCTGGATGCCGAGGAACTTAAGGGCGTGGCCCAGCGCCTGCTGCAACGCCTGGGCTGAGAGACTCATCCGGTAAGCCCCGTGGGGCATAAAACATGATAACCATAAGGCTGCAGGGCCTGTTAATAGTGAAATGATTGCATGACCCGGTGTGCCACTGCTTGCCTTTTGGCAAGCAGTGCTGGAAACGGTTCACGTTGCCTGGCATGATTGCACTCGGACCCGACTGTTCTACGTCGATCGGCAGATCGCACTGCTTGCCAGCAAGCAGTGGCACACTGTTTGATGAAGCAAGGGCACATGAGCGAAAAACATGATAACGTTAAGGCTGCAGGGTCTGGCAGCAGTGAAATGATTGCATGACCCGGTGTGCCACTGCTTGCCTTTTGGCAAGCAGTGCTGGAAACGGTTCACGTTGCCTGGCATGATTGCACTCGGACTCGACTGCTCAACGTCGATCGGCAGATCGCACTACTTGCCAGCAAGCAGTGGCACACTGTTTGACAAAGCAAGGGCACCTGGGCGAGTCCATCGAACAGTCCGTCAGTCACCGGAAGCCTTGGGCCGTGGCCAGGTTTGAATCCAACACTCAGGAAGCTTGCCATGCGATGGTGGATCGTTCTCACGGCGGCCGTGGTTCTGAGCGGCGGGCTGCAAGCGGCGGGAGCCGACGAACGCCTCGACCTCGCCGTGGCGCTCGACGATGTGCAAGGTCAACGTCGCACGCCCCTCAAGGTGCCAAACGAGTCGGCCGCGGCGGTGGTGGTGTTCATCACCAGCGATTGCCCAATCGCCAACGCGGCGATTCCCGAACTCAACGCGATTGCCAAAGAGTACGGCGAGCGGGGCGTGCAGCTCATCCTGGCGCACGTCGTGCCCGACCTGGACATTGAGAAGGCCCAACGGCATGCCGACGATTACCAGATTGCGGTCCCCGTGGTGATCGATCGACGACACCAGCTTGTCGCCGCGACCGGGGCCACCGTCACGCCCGAGGCCGCCGTGATCGATGCTCAAGGGCAATTGGTGTACCGTGGCCAGATCGACGATCGATTTGCGGGTTATGGGCAACGCCGGGCCCAGGTGAGAAACGCCTACCTGCGGCAGGCCCTCGACGCCGTGTTGGCCGATAAGCCCGTCACGACGCCGCGGACCAAGCCCTTGGGCTGTTTCATTCCCGAATTGGATGCAGACACTTCCGCGAGGTAGCAAAGGGAGGCTTGGATCAACGGCCGCCACGCCCGCGGTTCATCCCGGGACCACCCTGCATCGCCGGGCCACGATTCATCCCAGGGCCACCCCGCATCGCTGGGCCGCGGTTCATCCCAGGGCCACCTTGCATCGCTGGGCCACGATTCATGCCGGGGCCACCTTGCATCGCCGGGCCGCGGTTCATGCCGGGGCCACCCTGCATCGCTGGGCCACGGTTCATGCCGGGACCTCCCTGCATTCCAGGTCCGCGATTCATGCCAGGGCCCGCCATACCTTGCCCCATCCCCAGACCCTGGGCACCAAGATTCCGGCCGCCTTGTCCCAACTGCTGGCCCATCCGCATGCCCTCGGCTCCTCGGGCCATGCCTTGCGCAGCCATCTGCTGGCCAAACCGCATGCCTTCAGCTCCCCGGGCCATGCCTTGCGCGGCCATCTGCTGGCCAAACCGCATGCCTTCAGCTCCTCGGGCCATACCTTGCGCGGCCATCTGCTGGCCAAATCCAGGCCCCTGCGCGACTGCTGTTGGGGCGAGCATCCCAACGAGGATCAAACTCATCCAGCACAAGGAGCGGGTCATGATTGGGACTCTTCTTGGAGGACGTTAGAAAACAGCCGCACGGAACCTATTCCAGGATTGGAACACACATCGGCCCCACAATCCACGAAATCCCGACTTTTCAGCGGGTGGCGGTTCAAACTCAGGAATACACCCCACCCCGCGGTCACGGCGCGCCGAAGTCGTGTGTCTTCCATAGGGCCCAGGGGCCATTGATGGTGACCTGAGTCAACACGTACTTGCGATCGCCGATCAGGCTGACTGGGTCGACAAAATAGCTTCCCAGGGTCTGCTGATGCTCGGCCAGGATCCCGCCTCCCCGGCGGCGGGCGGTCCGCGAGATGATCAACGTCCAGTACTCGCCTTCGTTCGGGGCGTTCAGGCTGAATCCGCCCGCCTCGTCCACCTGGCTCAGTCCGCCGCCGATGCGTTCGATCGCGCTGCGGGCGGCCTCGTACAAGGGGCCGCTGGTCTCTTCGGGCCGCAGGCCACTATCGCTGAAAGGGACTTCCGGCGTACGATCCACCGGCAACAGCATCACCAAACTGCCGGCATCCGGGGCCACGCGGCCGGGGTTGGGCTGATAGATCACGCCGCCCTCGACGATCACCCCGCCCAGGATGCTCTCGAAATCGTCGCCTGGGCCGCTCGAAGACTCACCCGGCCCCGCCGCTTCAAACTGCCCCAGCAGATATCCGCCATAGAAAGCCCCGGCCGCCAGCATCACGAACACCGCCCACTGCGTGACCAGGGCTCCGGCCGACATCACAATCCCGCGACGCGGCGGCGGGCCGATTGGGCTGGGTTGCGGAGTATCCGAGGAGGACGACTCGCTGGAATCCTCCGCCGGCGATTGAGCGGCTTCGGCCTGAGGGTCGGGCGGTGGGGCATACTCCGAAATTGGGGCATCGGGGTCATCGTCCAGGGGGTCGTCTTCTTCGCCTGCCCCGATGGGAACCAGCTTGCGATCGCTTTTCGTCTTGGGACGAACCGGCCGCCCGGTCACGGCGTCGATGATCGGCACCGTGACCATGGCCCCACATTTGGGGCATTCGATTCGCTCGCCGATCTTGCGGCGACCCACGCTCAGCAGCGTGTGGCACTCGTTGCAATTGAAGCGAACAGGCATCAGTCGGGGGCTATCTCGGGACGGGTCGGACGGCTACTTCACGGTATCCTGAGAATTCGTGGCTGAATACCGGGCCGGTTTCCGCGAGTTGCGGGAATCGCGTGGGAGCAGGGGTCGCATGGACAGGTGCTTTTGGGGGGAGAGGTTTTGGTTCCGGCCAGACGGAATTTTTTCGGTGCTTGGAATAGTTGTCACCCTGCTTGGCGAAAATCATCCAGTGGGCCGGCGGTTGGCAGACGCCGCTGGTTTGCTGGTGTGACCAAACCTGTTATTTTGGAAGGAGTTGAGTTTCCTCACCCCATCATCAAGGTGGGTTCAAGCAAGCTCGGCTCCTGGGACGATCCTCACAAACGCACTGGTTCATCTCCTGTCGGAGGAAGTTGGCATGGCGACCCCCCAAGGTAAGCCTTCGGCGAACCCCAACGCCAAGGCTCAAAAGGCTGAGCAGCAGCCGCAGAGTGAAGGCGGCCGTAAGAAGGCGAG
>JBJHDE010000369.1:0-5942 GCA_050486385.1 Planctomycetales bacterium
TGTCTTCGGGCTGCCGGGCGTTGATCAGCATTTCACATTTCATAGGCGTGGCGGTCTCCGGGTGAGAGACAACGAACCCGCCACGTCGGTCCAGCGGCCCCAAATGGTCAGCCCCCTTGCGCTGCCAGCTCACCACGAGGTAAGTCGGCGCCGCGTGGGCGGACCGTTTGGGCCAGTCCATCACCCACCTTCGCCAGTCCGCCCCAGGGGAAACCCAGGGGCCGGCAAGCGCTGATGAGTTACTTCATCCGCCAGCGAGGCCACGGCAAAAATCCGCGGCCCGTGCAGGCGAAGCGATCGGTGGCCGACCCACGGGTCGGCCCGCTGGTGCGCGAAATGACAAGCCGCCCTACTTCGGGTCCGGCCTCAGCGTCCGCGCGACGAAACGTGTTTGTTGTCCGTCGGGTTGAGTCCTCGCCCTGGCGTGTGCTCAACAGGCACACAGCCAGATCGAAAACGGGATGCAACTTCAGAACGAAAAAACTCAGGGTGTTTTGGTTGTGATGCCGGTTTCTCAGTCGTCGGCACTCATGGGGCCTACAGCGGTGTATCGTCGGGGACGACGTGCAACAGTTGTTCTTGCAGATAGCGGGTCACGCTCAGGGCGTCGTCCAGGGTCAGTGCTCGTTGGGCCACCTGCTGGCAGCGTTCGATGGTGACCAGTCGGCACACCTGTTTGATCTCGGCCAGCACACTGGGCGACACGCTCAGATGACGAATCCCCAGCCCCAGCAGCAGCATGGTGTAAATTGGGTTGCCGGCCATCTGGCCACACACGCTGACACTGCGACCGGTGGGTTCCACGGCCCGCATGGTCCAATCCAACAGTCGTAACAGCGCGGGATCACTGGCACTGAACAGCTCGGCCACCTGCATGTTGTTGCGGTCGACCGCCAGGGTGTACTGCACCAGGTCGTTGGTCCCCACACTCAAAAAGTCCACTTCGGCGGCAAACCGTTCGGCCAGCAACGACACGCTGGGCACTTCAATCATCACCCCGACCGGCAGGTCGCCCCGATGCTCAATGCCCTCCTCGGCCAGATCCTCGGCCACATCCTTAAGCACCATCCGCGCCCGACGCAGCTCGTCGAGGGTGCTCACCATGGGAAACATGATCCGGGCGTCACCCACAACGCCCGCCCGCAACAGCGCTCGCAACTGGGTACGAAACAGCCCCCGATGCCGCAGGCTCAGTCGCACACTCCGCAGTCCCAAAGCGGGGTTGCGCTCGCGTTCGCCGGGCGGTCGGGCAATCAGCCGGGCGACTTTATCGCTGCCCAGGTCCAATGTCCGAAACACCACCGGCTTGTCGCCCATGGCCTCCAGCACCTGGCGGTAGGCGGCAAGCTGGGTCTCTTCATCGGGGGCGGTCATGCGACCCAGATAAAGAAACTCGGTGCGATACAGGCCCACGCCATCGCTGCCACTGGCCAGGCAGGCGGTCACCTCGCCGGGACTTTCGATGTTGTTGTACATGGCGATCCGCACGCCATCCAGGGTCTCGGCCGGAAGTTCACGCAGCCGGACCAGCAGTTGTTCGCGGCTTTTGTTCGTCTCGGCCCGGTTGCGGAATCGCTCCAGCGTGACCCGATCTGGCTTGAGCACCACCTGGCCGTGGTCGCCGTCGATGATGACGGTCTCGCCGCCAGACAGATCCGACAAAAAGGAGCCCACGCCCACCACGGCGGGAATTCCCAGGGCCTGGGCGATAATGGCCGTATGGCTGGTGGCTCCACCCACCTCGGTGACCAGGCCTTTGACAAACCGCCGATCGAAGGCCGCCGTCTCGCTGGGCGTCAGATCGTGGGCCAGCACGACCACCGGCTCGCGAATCTGGGCCAATCGCTCGCTGGCCTCGCCCAGCAGGTGGCCCAGCAGCCGCTTCTCAATGTCAAAGATGTCGCCCGCCCGCTCGGCCAGGTAGTCGTCCTCGAGGTTCTGGAACACCCGGGCGTAGCGATCAAGCACGCGGCTGGCGGCGGTCTCGGCCGAGAGGTGTTGTTCGCGGATGAGTTGCTCGACCGAGCGATACAGGGCTGGGTCGCGGAGCATCTCCTGGTGGGCGCGGAAGATGGCCGCGGAGTGCTCGCCCAGGCGGCGTTTGGCCTCGGCCCGGTTGCGTTCGATTTCGGCGATGGCCGCTTCCAGGGCCTCGCGGAAGCGGGCCAGTTCGTTCTCGACGGCGTGCGGATCGACCGACCGTGGTGGGCCACGCAGCCCCTCGGCGCTGACAATCAACGCATCGCCGACCACGACACCAGGAGAAACGGGAATTCCCTGGAGGGCCTGCATGAAAGCGTCCTACATTCTCGCCCGAGACACGCGGCTGTCGGGCACACCATGGGACCGATTCAGCGGGCCGCGCGGCGGGCGAACGGCCCCGAGTGAATCGGGGGGGGGGGAGAATTACGTGGGGCGAAAGCCGTTGGCGATCAGGTCGCACAGGGCATCTACGCCGCTGGCCGCCTCGGCGCCGGTTCCGGTGATGGTGAGTTCCTTGCCACAATAGGCACCCAGGGTCAGCAGCTCCATCATGCTGCCCCCATTGGCCGTGGACGAATCAGTTGCCACCACGAATTCCGCATCGAAGCGGGCGGCCAACTGCACAAACTGGGTAGCGGCTCGCAAATGCAAGCCCTCGGCATTCGGGACGACAACCGTACGCGATACAGTTTCGTGGGTCTCCCACACGGGGACTGTCTCCGGCAGGGCCTGGGTCGTGGCCGGGGCGTGGCGACTGGATCGCCCGTTGGGCACCGACGACGACCGCGTGGGCATCGCTTCGGACATGGGCGTCATGCTCCGTAGACAAAGACTCTTGTGGCCAACGGGGGCTTGGATCACCGAGGGTTCCTAAAACGCAGGGCTAAGCTGGGTCACCATCGGTTGGCGTCAGCTCCCGGCGTGTTGTTGGTCACATTGTTGCAGCATCTTTCGGATGGCTTCGGCACTTTCCGCCCGTTTGAGCTTCTGGCAGAACGCGTCGTCGCGAAGCTGCCGGGTGATGCTCTCCAGGGCCCGCAGGTGATCGCCGGGGCGATCCACCGGCGAGACCAGCAGAAACAGCAGCGTGACGCGCTCGCCGTCAATGCTCGAAAAATCGATGCCCGAACGGCTCAGCGCGGCGGTCCCCACGAGGCGATCAACGCTGGTATGCCGCGTATGAGGGACGGCAACGCCCCGGCCAATGCCGGTGCTGCCCAGTTCCTCGCGATTCAGCACGGCGCGTACGATATCTTCATACTCGCTGTCGCTGATGCGTCCGGCTGCCACAAGGCCCTTTGCCATCTCGCGGATGGCGCCTTCCTTATCGGTCGCTTGGAGATCGGCAACAATGGCCTCCGGGCACACGAAGTCAGAAAACTTCATGCCCCCACTCCTTTCCCAGACTTGCAACACCGTTCAGGTCCTGGTGATGGAGACTGCGGCCTCGGTGGCGCGCCCAGGCGGCGCGGCACACTTCCGCGGTGCCTCAATGGGGCTCTCCCGAAGCCGGGGTGTTGTCGTGACTTTGAATCTTTTCTTTGTAGCGGCGAACCTGCGACTCCATCTTGTGGAGCACCTGGTCGACCGCACCCAACAGGCTGTCGGAAGAATATGTCGCGATGAAATCGTGCTTGTGCTCGGCCTCGACTTGCAGTTGCACGCCCAAATTCGCCGAGTCCGCCAAGTCCACGGTCAAATGGATTTCGGTCAGCCGCTCGAAAATCTGCGGTAGCTTTGCCAGCTTGTCGCGAATGGCCTGCTGATTCGAATCGCTCAACTGACCATGCCGGGCCGAGACCTTAATCTCCACAGGCAACTCCTCTCGCCACGCTTCTCGAACGTCTACGGAACCATTCTTCCGACATCGTCCCCCATCCCAACTCGGCTGGAGGAAGACTGTAGTTTACTCGCGCAGGCCAAGACTGACAAATGGCATCGACTCCCAAAGCCCAACTCTTTTGCCCCCCACCGCCACACCGATGGGGTGTCTCCGGGGTGGGGTCGCGCGACCTGAACCTCCCAGGTTATCAGCACCGGCCCACTCTCGCCAGCTTTTCTCGCCCCAGATCCCCCCAATTTACCGCCGCCGCCCCGCTCCCCCCCGCAGCCGCTCGACCAGGGCCTGCAAATCCGCCGGCCAAGGGCTGCTGAAGCTGGCAGGCTGATTGGTCTCGGGATGCACCAAGGCCAGCTCGGTCGCATGTAGGGCCAATCGGGGGGCCCCACTCAAGTCGGGAATCTCGGGCCCGTGCGGCGTGGGCCGGCGATAGACCTTCTCGCCACATACCGGATGCCCCAGCTCGGCCAGATGGATGCGGATTTGATGCGTCCGCCCCGTCTCTAACCGGCACTGGACCAGGGTGTAGTCACCCAATCGCTCAATCGGGTCGATGTGGGTCACCGCACGCTGACCGGCTTTGCGAGCCGGGTCGCTCCCCCGCCGACCATCGCCCCGGTCGCGGACCAGCCAGCTCTCGATGGTGACCGCCTCCACCGACCCCGGCACCAGCGCCAAATAGCGACGATCCGCCGAATGGTCCCGAAACTGACCCTGCAAATGCCGCTCGGCCGCCACGCTGCGGGCGAAGGCGATCAGGCCGCTGGTCTCGCGATCCAGCCGATGGACGGCTCGGACCACCGGCGGGCCGCCTCGGCGGGTCTTCTTGACGCCCAGCTTGGCCAAAATGCCAGGCAACAGCTCGTCCAGGGTGGGCTGAAATTGCTTGCGTCGCGGCGACCAGTTCAGCTCTTCCGAGTGCCGCACGCTGGTCATCCCGCTGGGTTTGTCGACCACCACCAGCGCCGCGTCGTGGTGCCGAATCCGCACATCCTGGGCCGTCGGCGGCGGGGCCGTGGGCTGGGCCAGCAGCTTGACCACCTCGCCCGCCGTCAGCCGTCGGGCGTCGTCCAGGCACAGGTTGCCGTTGACCAGCACCTGCCGACCCCGAATCTGCTTTCGCACCGTCCCCCAGCTCGCCTCGGGCTGCTGGTCTTTCAGCACGGCCGCCAGGGTCTGGCCGGCGTCCTCGGGGCCGATATGCACAACAACATCGTCAGGGGCGGGCATCGACGGGACGGGAAAACCGATTTCAGGGAGAGTTCGACAATCCCTTTACTCTACCGCCTCGCCCGCCGCCCGCTAAGATGGCGGCGCGTGGTCCTGTCGGTCGCAGGGCCGCCGGCGGTCGGGGCCGCGTGCCGGGACCGTCTGACTTGCCTGCTGGAATTGCCCCGAACCCCGCAGTCCCGATTATGCGCGTGATCCTGGTTGACGATGCCGACTCCCTGAGCCGCCGCGCAGCCGACTTCATTGAACGGCTGGTCCGCGCCAAACCCGATTGTGTGCTGGGGCTGGCCACCGGCAGCACGCCGCTGGGCCTGTACCGCGAGCTGATTCGCCGGCATCGCGACGAGGGCCTCGACTTCTCGCGGGTGACGACCTTCAACCTGGACGAGTACGTCGGCCTGGGCCCCGAGCATTCGCAGAGCTATCGGCATTTCATGCAGGAGCACCTGTTTCAGCATGTGAACATCCCGGCGGACAACACCCACGTGCCCGATGGCCTGGCCCAGGACTTCGAGAAGTTCGGCCGCATCTACGAAGAGGCGATCCACAACGCCGGCGGCATCGACTTGCAGGTGCTGGGAATCGGGGCCGATGGGCACATCGCCTTCAACGAACCGGGATCCAGCCTCGGCAGCCGGACCCGCCTCAAAACGCTGGATGCCCAAACGGTTTCCGATAACGCCCGCTTCTTCAATTCGCTGGACGAGGTTCCCCGGCTGGCGATTACCATGGGCGTGGGCACGATTCTCGAGGCGCGACGCTG
The DNA here is from genome assembly GCA_050486385.1 of Planctomycetales bacterium. Taxonomy (GTDB): domain Bacteria; phylum Planctomycetota; class Planctomycetia; order Pirellulales; family Pb10988; genus JBJHDE01. Next base: position 5,817 of record JBJHDE010000369.1, read on the forward strand.
CTTGCTGCTGGCCAGCGGGGCCAAGAAGGCCGCCGCGGTGGCCGCCACGGTGGAAGGTCCCGTGACCGCGCAGGTCACCGCCTCGGCGTTGCAACTGCACGCCGACGTGGTGGCGCTGTTCGATGA